>PXDM01000444.1 GCA_003565055.1 Paracoccaceae bacterium | reverse complement strand
TTCCCGTGAAATCGCTGCCCACGATCAGCTGAAATCAGTGCCCGCCATCATGCGAAACGCGCAGGTTTGCCGGACGGCGTCCAGCGCCGCGAGCCTATTCTGGGCCTCAACCAAACCCTCCTTCAACTGCGCAAAATCATCCGCAGCCGTGGTGCGGGCTTCCGCTTTTTGCCGTCGTATCCTCGCAAGACGCTCATCAAGCTCATTCATGGCTGATTGCGCGGCTGTCGGTCTACCGCCCCCTTCACAGGCTCCGCAATTTGCTCAGAAGCTGCCGCTTGTTCCGAGGGCGACAACCGTTCGGAGAGCTGCGTCCAGGCGTCGTGCAGAACTTTCATCGTGTCTTTGACCAACTCGATCAGGTCGAGCCTCTTCGCTCGCTCCCGGAGATCATCGTCCCGGATGATCCAGATTCTCGCGTCGTCGGGGCGAGGACGCACCGAACCATCAAGCACCCCAAGAAATAGCTCCAGAACAACGTGCGCGGCCTCTTTCGCCGCATTGCGCAGCGCGTCAGCCCGATCTTGGTTGAGCTGCGCCTGTGCATCACGCAGGCGGCGGGCTTCCTGTTCGGCCTCCTGCCGGGCGCGGTGAAGGTCGGCGCGTTCCGCTTCGCGCTGTTGCCGATGCAGAACCTCAAGCTCCTCCTGCTTCTGGTCAAGCTGCCGCTGGATATGAGCGTCGGAATTCTGCGCATCCCGCGCCGCCTGCTCGCGCAAACGCTGAGCCTCCGCACGATCCGCATCCGCCTCTTCTAGCGCCTGATCCGCTAGATCGAGCTTTTCCGCGATCTCCTCGGCCTTGGCGGCCAGCGACCGTTCCAGACCGTCTTCCGCGTCAACGACATCTTCCAGCCGTCCGTCGATTTCCTGGCTGATCCGGGCCGTCAACTTTGCCGCGTCCTTCCGCGCCCTCCATTGCTGGCGGCTGAGGCGTTCGCGCTTTGGGCCTGTTCGGGTCAGGCCACAGGCCAGACTGACATGCTCATAGTAGTGATCCTGCAATTCCCGCGCCTTCGCGCGATAGGCAGCATTGCCCAATTTCAGCGCAGCCTTGTCATCATGACCGGCGACACGGGCAGCCTCCATGGCCTCCTCCTTGGCCCTCCAAGCCGGGTTGAGCTGGCGCGCCGAACAGGTCGGATCGTCCAACGGCAATATGTAAGCGTGGATGTGCGGGGGCTTTTCGTCCCAATGCTCGATCACGGACACCAGCTTGTCGCCGAACTGCGCCTTGAGCCAGGCAAGGTTATGGTCGCGCCAGCGCTCGTAATCGGCGCGGGCGTCGGGTTTCGTGTTCACAAGATCGGTCGGCAATGGATGCGATGCGACAGCCGTCAGCAAAGTGTGCCGGTCCTTGCGGATACCGCGCCGCGCCGTTCGGCCATCCTTCAGTGTGACTTCGACGCCACCAGAGGCGACCATCTCGTCGTGCCGCCTGCGGACCTCATCGGCGGTCACGCCATAGACGAGAGAGGGCGGGCGTGGATCGGCCACATGCTTGCTGTATTCAGGTGCGCGGGAGGCTTCAGCGAGCACCTGTTCGACAGACTGCCCGCGCTCATTGGCTTTGCGCGCATAGGACTGGAGGTGCATGAATTGGGGACCGGACATCACAGCCCCCCAGTTTGAAAAGAAACACAATATGGACCGACTATTATGTTGCAAGCAACATGTCGGCCAGGGCGCTGCACCCCTGAACCCAGCCAAGCGGCTGCGCCGCCGGTCCCATTGGGACCGAAGCCGCCGACGGCGGCTGCAACCTCAGCCCGCGCCAGCCATGTGGTGGGCGCGCGGTCTGATGTTGCGAAGGGGGCTTCGTGTGAAATGGGAACCTGTGCAAGCGGTGCATTAAGCGCCATTTCTCTGCCCTCCCACGTTGCCGATCAACTCCCCGAGCAAGCTGTTGATGACAGCGCCCCGACGCGCTTCTGATCGTGCCATACCGATGAACGCGGCGGCGGCATCCCGAACCCGATAGCCATCCAGACGCTCAGAGTTGCGATCCGCGACCATGAGGCACAGCGCCGTCCGTTCCTCCCCCAACATTCCGCACTGTCGCCGCCAAACACCGGACCTTATCCCAAGCTGATCGGCCCGATCCCTTGCGGCCATCTGGATTGTTCGCCAACTCAACGCGCCACGGTTGTCCACGGCGCTCCAGTAAACTTGGATCAGTTCCTGAAACGGCTTGCTGGCCAACAACGCCACCTGGGCAGGCGTTGTGCGGACCGGCTGGGTGTCGCGCCGTTTCTCAGCCCTACAGGTTTTATTGATATTTTCTTTACTTGTATTGAGTGCGGGTGAAATGTCGCACTGGTGGGACTTTTCACCCCTACTGACTTCCGCAGAAAAATCTTCCCAGACCGCTTCCAGCGCTTCGGCCACCTGCTTTAGCCGCTCGAAGCTATGAATGGTCGAAGGACGGCGGTTCGGCAGAACTTCCTCGGCGGCTTCTACTGCACCATCGAAGCAAAGCCTGCGAATGTCACCGAACAACTTTTTGATTCGAATGCGAAGGCGCTCTGCCTCCTCCTTTTCAAAGGCCGCCTTTCGAGCAGCAGCCTGAATCTCAGCGACACGCGCAATTAGGGGAGCAAGGTTGATCCCGAATTCATTGCCGATCTTGCCGTTTCTTCGGGAGCCACCACGACGACTGTGGTCTGATGCCGTTTTCACAATCAGGCAGCGCTGGATCAGGTCAGCTTCGATGCGCGCGATCTGCCGCCTGTCCAGTTCTGCTTGTGCCGCAATTTTCGTGACTGAGGTCCAGAAGCTGCAAATGTTTCCAGGAAGGAAATCCTCGTCCATCGTGCGCGAGATCGCGACTTTGAGATAGGCGACAGCACCTTTGCTGAGACCGAGCTGCCGCCGGGCGCTCTTGATCATTCCGAAGAACTGCCAGCGCGTCATGCCATCCGGCAAACCGCCATGTGTGAGGTGCTGCGTCATGCCAGCACCTCTTTTCTGGACGGCATCTCTCTGGTGATGCTATAAGCTTCGGGAAAGTCGGATGCTTTGACAAGAACTTTGACCCCGGTTTCGGTTGCCGCCGAGCCGGGGTTTTCATTTGGTCTGCACCATGCTGTAGCGGCGTGATGAGCGGCCATCTGTACAGGTTTTGTACAGGCAGAGGCTGGATTCCGCACGAAATGGACCGAAAAATCATGCAAATTGCTGCATGAAGCTCCAAGGTTGATCCGATAGTAATTTGATTTTAAATAATAATTTGGCGACCCCGGCAGGATTCGAACCTGCAACCTGCCCCTTAGGAGGGGGCTGCTCTATCCAGTTGAGCCACGGGGCCGATATCTTCCTCATAAGCGGTCAATGACAGCCTGCGCAAGTCCGGGTTCGCCTCAATCTCACGACCAAGGCGGACGATCTTGGCGTTGTTTTGGTGCCCTCAGCAGGCGCCGTGTCGCGCTTTTGCGGCCAGCGGGCTCTGACGGTCTATCAAGTGCTTGGCGCTGGTGGGATGTAGCGCTATCATCGAACTCGCAGAATTTGATCAGGATGACTTGCCTTGCCTCCATATCTCCCTCCAGAAGCCCAGCGACCCTTGACCTTGCGTGATGTTTCCGAGGCCAGCGGCGTCAGTGAAATGACCGTCAGCCGCGTTTTGCGCAACCGCGCGGATGTGTCACCGGGCACGCGTGAGCGGGTGATCGCGGCGGCGAAATCGCTGGGATATGTGCCCAACAAGATCGCAGGCGCATTGGCGAGCCAGCGGGTCAATCTGGTGGGGGTGGTGATCCCGTCGCTGTCGAATATGGTCTTTCCCGAAGTTCTGGGCGGGATTTCGGCGGCTCTGGAAGATTCGGGGCTGCAGCCTGTGTTCGGGGCCACGCAATACAAGGCCGATCAGGAAGAGAGCGTCATCTACGAGATGTTGTCCTGGCGGCCTTCGGGGATGATCGTGGCAGGTTTGGAGCATACGGAGGCCGCTGTGGCGATGCTGGCCAATTCCGGGATTCCCATCGTCGAGATCATGGATATTGATGGCGAGCCGGTTGATTCGATGGTGGGGATTTCCCACAAACGGGCCGGGCGTGAGATGGCGGAGGCTATTGTCGCGGCGGGCTATCGTCGGATCGGGTTTCTGGGCTCGAAAATGCCCGATGATCACCGCGCGCGCAAACGGCTCGAAGGGTTTACCGAGGCGTTGCAGGTCGTAGGGCTGGAACTGGCCGCGACCGAGCACTATGCGGGCGGCTCGTCGCTCGCCAAGGGGCGCGAGATGACCGAAGCGATACTCAGGCGCCAGCCTGATCTCGATTTTCTGTATTACTCCAATGACATGATCGGGGCCGGTGGCTTGCTTTATTGTCTCGATCAGGGGCTCGATGTGCCGGGGCAGATTGGCCTGGCCGGGTTCAACGGATTGGAGCTTCTCGATGGGTTCCGGCTGCGGCTGGCCACGACTGATGCCTGTCGGCGCGAGATCGGTTTGCGGGCGGCGGAGATCGTGGCGGGGAAATCCGACGACGGGGTGATCGGGGGCAAGC
>PXDM01000335.1 GCA_003565055.1 Paracoccaceae bacterium | reverse complement strand
CTGACCGTCGCGCTGCATTCGGTCTTCCGCACCCCCTTCGACAAGCTGATCTGGGACGTTTCGCATCAATGCTACCCCCACAAGATCCTGACTGGCCGCCGCGACCGCATGGGCACATTACGCCAGAAGGACGGGCTCTCGGGCTTCACCAAACGCAGCGAATCCGTCTTCGACCCCTTCGGCGCAGCGCATAGCTCGACGAGCATTTCCGCAGCCCTCGGCTTCACCATCGGCCGCGACATGGGCCAGCCGACAGGTGACGCGATTGCGGTCATCGGGGATGGCTCGATCACCGCTGGCATGGCCTATGAGGCGCTCAACAATGCCGGTGCCGAAGGGCGCCGCCTGTTCGTGATCCTGAACGACAATGACATGTCCATCGCCCCGCCTGTGGGCGCGATGAATACCTATCTCAACCGGCTGAACGCGCCGCAGGCCTCGCTCTCGGAAGTGGCGCAGGGCTTCATCTCGGCCCTGCCGCAATCCTTGCGCGAACAAGCCCTTGCAGCGCGGACCCGCGCCTGTGGTGGCCCGCCCGATGCGACCATGTTCGAGCATCTGGGCTTCACCTATATCGGCCCCATCGACGGCCATTCCATGCCTGATCTGCTGGCCACGCTGCGCATCGCGCGCGACCGGGCCGAAGGGCCGGTGCTGATCCATGTGCGCACCATCAAGGGCAAGGGCTATGCGCCGGCCGAGGCGTCGGATTGCTGCTATCACGGTGTTGCGAAATTCGACGTCGCCTCGGGCGCGCAGTCGAAATCGAAGCCCAATGCGCCGAGCTACACGTCGGTCTTCGGCCAGGCCCTGACGGATGAGGCCGCGCGCGATCCGCTGGTCGTCGCGGTCTCGGCGGCCATGCCGGGTGGCACCGGGGTCGATATCATGGGCAAACGCTTCCCCCGCCGGGTCTTTGACGTGGGCATTGCCGAGCAACATGCCGTGACCTTCGCGGCGGGCATGGCGGCGAGCGGCCTCAAGCCCTTCTGCGCGATCTATTCGACCTTTCTGCAACGCGGTTATGACCAGATCGTGCATGATGTGGCGCTGCAGGGCCTGCCTGTGCGCTTCGCCATTGACCGCGCGGGGCTTGTCGGCGCGGATGGGGCCACGCATGCAGGCAGTTTCGATGTGGCTTATCTCGCGAACCTGCCCGGCATGGTCGTCATGGCCGCAGGCGATGAGGCGGAGCTTGTGCATATGGTGGCCACCGCCACCGCCCATGACGCAGGCCCCATCGCGTTCCGCTATCCGCGTGGCGAAGGCTCCGGGGTCGAGCTGCCCGAACGGGGCGTGCCGCTGGAAATCGGCAAGGGACGCATCCTGCGCGAAGGGTCCATGGTAGCGCTTCTGTCCTTCGGCGCGCATCTGCCCGAGGTCATGCTCGCCGCCGAGGCGCTGGAGGCGCGCGGCGTCACCTGCACCATTGCGGATGCGCGTTTCGCCAAGCCGCTCGATACGGATCTGATCGGCCAACTCGCCCGCCATCACGAGGCGCTGATCACCATCGAGCAAGGCGCGGAGGGCGGTTTCGGCGCGCATGTGTTGCATTACATGGCCAACGAGGGACTGTTGGAGCGGCGGCTGGCCGTGCGCACCATGACGCTGCCCGACCGCTTCATCGAACAGGCGAGCCCGGACCAGATGTATGCAGATGCGCAGCTTACTGCGCAGGATATCGCTGCGCGCGCGTTGCAGGCTTTGGGCATTGAGTCCCTTCCCACACAGGAAAAACGCGCTAAGCTGATTTGACGAGATGTGCTCGATTTTCAACACAAGGAGATGATCACCATGGCTACTGCTGAAACCAAGAACGCGCCACCGCTTTACGGATGGGCCATTGCCTGTGCTGCAGGGCTTGTGGCGGGGGGCGTATCCTTCCTTCTGGTCGGGATCGAGGGCAATGGCTCGGTTGGCATCGCGGCGGTCATCACGCTGATTGTCGGGGTGATCTTCACCATCGCCGAACAGCCCGCGCCGCCGGCGAAAACGCCAGCGGATGTGAGAAAGGCCCCGGCGCAGGCGGCGGCTCCGACTGTTGCAGCAACCGCGCCAGCGCCCGCGGCCAAAGCGGAAACAGTGGCCCCGGTGAGCGCCTCTGTCGCGGCCGCGGCTGAGGCCCCGGCCCCGGAGGCCGCACCCGAAGGCACCAAGCCCGAGATGCTGAGCGCGCCTGTTGGCGCAGCCGATGACCTCAAGCAGATCAGCGGGGTCGGGCCGGTGCTCGAAGGCAAGCTCAACACGCTCGGCGTCTACCATTTCTGGCAGATCGCGCGCTGGAGCGACAAGGAAGTCGCCTGGGTCGACGGGTTCCTGAATTTCAAGGGCCGGATCGAGCGCGATGACTGGATCGGACAGGCCAAGACTCTGGCCGAGACCAGCGCCTCCAAGCCGCCTGCGTGATCCTTGAAGATGGGCGCGGCCCCGGTTTGCGGGCCGCGACGGGGGCCGAGTGGTCCTGCGTCAGCGATCAGGTCATGGGCGGGGTCAGCGCGGGCCGTCTGTTGCGCGCGGGCGATGCGCTGCATCTGAGCGGCGCGGTCAGCCTCGACAATAACGGTGGTTTTCTGCAGATGGCCCTGCCGCTGGCCCCGCGCGGGCAGGTCTTCGACGCCGCGCAATTCGACGGGCTGCGGCTGCGGGTGCGCGGCAATGATGCGGGATACAACCTGCATTTGCGCAGCGCGGATATGACTGCGGTCTGGCAATCCTGGCGGGCGAGATTTCACGCGCGCGATGACTGGCACGAGGTCGTGCTGCCCTTCGCCGGGTTCACCCCGCATCGCACGGATCTGGCCTTTGACCCGCGCCGCTTGACGCGGCTGGGGCTGGTGGCCATCGGGCGCGAGATGGCGGTCGATCTGCATCTCGCGCGGCTGGAATTTGTCCGGCTGCGGGGCGGGTCAGGGGCGGTGAGCTGACCCGACGTCAGGCAGGTTGAAACTTCGCAGGTGCTGGCCTATTCTTCGCGTCTGGTCTTTTTGTGCTGGTCCGTATGCCTGACAGTGACGCTCCTGCTTCTGGACATGCCCACGCCGTTGAAACGGTGGTGGCGATCGGGGCATCCGCCGGGGGATTGCAGGCGCTTGACCGCTTCTTTTCGGCGATAGATCCGGGGCTGAACGCAGCCTATGTGGTGATCCAGCATCTTGCGCCGAACCACAAGACGATGATGGACAGCCTGCTGGCGCGCAATACCAGCATGCGTGTCAAGGTCGCCGCCGAGGGGGACCAGTTGCGGGCGGGCTGTGTCTATGTGATCCCGTCGGGGGTGACGATGCGGCTCTGTGACAACCGGCTGCATCTCGACCCGCGCCCGGCGACGGGGATGACCTTTCCGATCAACACCTTCTTTCATTCGCTGGCCGATGCGGCCTGCGAACGCGCTTTCGGTGTGGTGCTGTCGGGCACCGGGTCGGACGGCTCCGAGGGGCTGCACAGCATCGTCGAGGCGGGCGGCTGGGCGCTGGTGCAATCGCCCACCAGCGCGGGGTTTGACGGGATGCCGCTCAATGCGATGGCGACCGGGCTTGCGCATGAGACCGGCACGCCGGAAGCGCTCGCGGCCTTCATCGAAAGCGTGATCGAGGAGAACCGCGCCCCGCGCCTGATCACCATCGACCCGGAGGTCGAGATCCCCATCGAGGATATGCTGGCCGAGATCAGCGGGCTGATCGAGATCGACCTGGCGCAGTACAAGCCGCATACGCTCGTGCGGCGGCTGGAGCGGCGCATGCTGGCGACCGGCAACAAGGATGTGCAGAGCTATATGCGGCTCTTGCGGGCAGAGACCGAGGAAGCCGGGCGGCTACGCAGCGAGATGATGATCCCGGTCACCTCGTTTTTCCGCGACAAGGACGCGTTTGACGACCTTGGCCAGACCGTGATCCGCCCGGATCTGCTGAAGCAGCGCGATGACGCGGAGGCGGTCTATCGCATCTGGTCAGTGGCCTGTTCGACCGGGCAGGAAGCCTATTCGCTCGCGATCCTGACCTTTGAGGCGATGCGCGAGCTGGGCCTCGATCTGGAGGTCAAGATTTTCGCGACCGATATCGAGCCGAGCTATCTGGCGGTCGCCTCCAGCGGGATCTATCCGGCGCGTTTGTTGCAGAATATCCCGCAAGAGCTGCGCGAGCGCTATTTCACCGCAGTGGATGACGACAAGTTCCAGATCATCCCGCGTCTGCGCCGCGCCATTGTCTTCTCGCGCCATGATGTGCTCAGCGATCCGCCCTTCCTGAAGCTCGATCTGGTGGTCTGTCGCAACATGATCATCTATCTGCGCCCCGAGCCGCAGGAACGCGCGCTGCGGCGGATGCTTTTCGGGCTCAAGGGCGGCGGTGCGATCTTCATGGGCGGGTCGGAGGCGCCGGGCAAGCTGACGCCGCTGCTCGACACGGTTTCGGCGCGCAGCAAGATCTTCCGGCTGCGCGGTGAGCTGCGTCATCTCTCGGCGGAGGATTTCCTGCTCTCCGCTGATACGCGCAAGATGCGGCGCGGGCATCGCACGCAGCGCGCGCCCGCGCAGGCGATCCATGATGCGACACAGGCGCTGTCGCCCTCGACCACCTGTCTGATCAAGGCTTTCGTGCCGCCTTCGGTCGTGGTCGATGTCAATCGCGAAATCCGCCATGTCTTTGGCGATGTCACGCCCTTCCTGCGCTTCCAGCCCGGTGATGCGACGCTCGATCTGGTGCGTCTGCTGCCCGAGCGGATCGCGGCTGTGGTCTCGACGCTGATTTTCGCAGCGCTCAGGGACCGCACGCAGATCAAATCCGTGATCATGCAGCCCGAACCGGATGAGGGCGGGTCGGGTTTCGATCTGCCGGTGCGCATCGACATCCGCCCTGTGCCGATGGCAGGGCAGGAGGCCGTGTCGCAACTGGTGATCAGCTTCGAGCGGCTGCATGCGCTCAGCCGGGTGAGCGCGCCGGGTGCTCAGACGGAGGATATCGCCTCGCTCACGGCCAGCCGCGCGGCGGAACTCGAATCCGAGCTTGATCAGGTCCGCGACACGCTCAAGACCACGATCGAGGAACTCGGCAGCGCGAATGAGGAGTTGCAGGCCAGCAATGAAGAGCTGATGGCCAGCAATGAGGAGCTGCAAAGCACTAATGAAGAGCTGCAATCGGTCAATGAGGAACTGCACACGGTCAATGCCGAGTTGCAGGAAAAGATCATGCAGCTCAATGAAGCCTATGCCGATCTCGAAGGCTTGTCGCGCGCCGCGCGCATCCCGCTGATCTTTCTCGACGGGTTCGGGCGCATCACGCGGTTTTCGGCCCAGGCGACGGAGATTTTCCGCCTGCGCGATCAGGATATCGGGCGGCCGCTCATGGATATCACGCATACGCTGGTGGGCTTCGATCTCGAAGCGCGCATTGCCGAGGCCGAGGCCGGGCGCATCACCATGCAACATGAGGTGCTCGACCGTGACAAGCGCAGCTGGCTGGTCACGATCCAGCCTTTCGTCGGGCGGTCGTCAGAAGAGTCGCGCATGGTCCTGTCCTTCATTGACGTCTCAAGCTTGCAGGCGATGCGCTATCTGCAAGCGGTGATCGACGCGGCCCCGCAAAATCTGGCGGTGCTCGATGCGGCAGGGCAGGTTGTGATGGTCAATGAAGCCTGGCGCAAATTCGCGCTGGAAAACGGCGGAACCCGGTCGCTTTCGAGCGGCAAGGGCGTCGATTACGTGCGGATGCTGGAGCGCGCGGCGGAGACCGACGACACGGCGCGGCGGGCTCTGGAGGGTCTCAAACCCCTACTTTCGGGGGAGAGCGACGAGTTTTCCTTGATCTATCCCTGTCATTCGCCCACACGTAAACGCTGGTTCATGATGCACGCGGCCACTTTGCGCGATGGTGGCTGTGTGATAACGCATCTCGATATTTCGAACCTCGATTACCCCGCGCATGAAGAAGTTGCACAATGACGAGTCAGAGTGAGCAAGCCAAGTCCAAGCAGGATCATGCGCGCCAACGCATTGAAACGATGCTGCGCAATGGGAAGTTACCCTCGCTGAACATGCTGCTGCAGCGCGATGAGGTCAGTATTGACGAATTGGCGCTCGATCTGCTGACGCATCAGGTGGAGATCGAGGTTCAGGTCGAGCAATTGCGCGACGCCAATGCCGCGCTCGATGCCGAGCGGCGCAAATTCGAGACGATCTTTCACGACATGCCTGTGGCCGCGTTGCTCGCCGACCCGGAAAGCGGCGCGATCACGGCAGAGAACCACAAGCTGCGCAAGCTCTTCCCGCGTCGCTTCGGGGATACGAGCGGGCTGCATTACCTGCGCCATATGGGCGAGAACCGTTTCGATCAGGACCGCATCTCGCTGGGGCTGGCGGATTGCCGGATCGGATCGGCGGCGGATGTGAAAGCCGTGAGCCTGATCGACGTGACGCCCGGCAGCTACATGATGTGCGACATCCGAATGGCGCGGCTGGAGATCGGGACCGACAGCGCGCCTGTCGTGCTGGTGATCGTGCAGCCTTACGACCGGCGCTACTGACGCCACGCGCTGGCTGCAATCGGCGCGGCTCTGCACCGCAGTCCGGAACGGAATTCAGTCTGTCTCGTTATGTCCATGGGCGAGGTGCCTTCGCATCCGCCCTGACGGACTGAAACGAAAGGACATGATATGAGCGCCCCCGACACGAATCTGAAAAAGCAGAAGCGGCGGCACAAGGGGCCGCTGGTTGGCATGACGATCGCAGTTCTGCTGGCTTTGGCATTGCTGATCGGTCTGGTTTTCAATGTGATTGGCGGAGATACGCAGACAGATGAGGTTCCCCCATCGGTCGAGGCCGAAGGCGAAACGGGAATTGTCGCACCAGCCGATTGAAGCATTCGAGTTTATTGAAAAAACCCCCGCCGGAATTTCGGCGGGGGTTTTATTTTGCGATGATCACGGGGTGGGACATGTGTTTTGTGCTTTCAAGACATTGAGAGCAGGTTTTGAAAATAAATGATGCACGGCGAAAATAAAAAGGGCCTGCCGTTTGGCAGGCCCTGGTCGGTCAAAAGCGTGGATCAGCTGTCATATTCAGGCAGGCTTTCCATTTCTTCTTCCGTCATGGTCACCTGAACGCGCACATCACCATCTTCGTCATTCCACAGAATGTCGAGATCGTCGATTTCCAACGCGACAGTGTGCGAACCAATGCCGAGGAAACCGCCCACATCCATCACGAGATGCGTCACGCTCCCGTCATCGCCCATCACCAGATCATCGACTGTTGCAATCTCCTCACCTTCGCGGCCATAGACATCCGCGCCCATCAGACGATCCGCCGTGCGGTCGCTTTCGCTCATGACGCTGTAGCCCTCGGGCACTTCGGTGCGCGCTTCAGCGCTCTCGGAGTCGTGGCTGCCGGTCATGGCGCTGTCCGAGCCAGTGCTCATCGACGCGCTTTCATGGCTGCTGGACTCAAAGCCGACGGAGAGCTGGTCTTCATCCCATTCCGGCAGCGCTTCGAGCTGTTCGCGCGTCATCGTTGCAACAACGAAGAAGTCATCAATTTCAGATGCTTCGTCATCGTCAGCCACGAAATACAGCTCGTTGATATCCACCATCACGGTGCGCGCGCCGAAGCCGAGGAAGCCGCCGACATCAATCAGGACACCGCGAACTTCGCCATCCTTGGTCATCACGACATCATCAATGCCGCCGATGTTTTCCCACGCGTCACGGTCGCCCGAGAACACATCGCTGCTTTCCCAGCGCACGCGCATCTCGTCCCACATGCTCTGGTCTTCACCCTGACGGGCTTCGCTCAGTTCGCGGGTAGCGTCGGTGTCGAGAGTGTAGAGATCCTTGCCGGTGAAGTTGCTGACCAGAAAGGCCGGCACAGTGTCAGCGGCGGCGGAAGTGGTCTGCGCGTCCATCGCGCTCTCATGGGTTTGCGCAACCGCGCCCATGGATGTCACGGCGACAAGTGCGGTCGTAAGCATAAGCTTTTTCATCGTTAGCTCCTGTTTTGAGTCTGGCCTCGTGAGGCTCTGCACTTCAACCAGCAGAGTTTTCATAAGTTCCAAAAAAATCGCGAATGAGGAGAAAAATTTTCGATAGGATGGGCTGAATAAACTTTCGCGCGAAAAATCGCTTTTTTTAGCTGTGTCAAACAATGGAGCATGCTGTGAAAACCGACCTTATTATGTCGGAACCGTTCCCCGGATTGGCCGTTGGAAGGGCAATCGTTGCCTTGCAACTGTCTAAATGAAAGGAAATACCATGCTAGGTTGGGCTTTGACTTTTCTGATCGTCGCACTGATTGCCGCGGCGCTTGGGTTTACGGGGATCGCAGGCACCGCGTCGTCGATTGCGCAGATCCTGTTCATCGTCTTCATCGTGCTCTTCGTGGTTGCGATGATTGCGCGCGCGGTGCGCGGCAGACCGCCGGTCTGAACCCGCCATCTGGCTCAGCATGGGCCAGACACCTTGATGCCAACGATGAAGGAGATCTCTGATGACATCCGACCCGATACGGCACGTCCCGCCCAAGCTCGCCCCCGATGCAGCTGCCGAGCCGCAGACCGCGACCGGGCCGACGCCTGATCCCGAAGAGCCGCTCGATCTGATCGCCGAGGTGCATACCCGCGTCTGCGACACAGCGCGCGCATTCGAGAAACTTGTGGACAAGGCCGAGCCGGAATTTCAGCCCGTGGCCGAGACCTTTCTCGATATGCATTTGCGGCATGCAGATGCCCTGGCGGCGCTGTTGGCGCAGGCCGGGCGCAATCCTGACGAGGACGGCTCGTTCTTCGGGGCGATCAACCGCGCAGTGATCGAGATGCGGTCCTGGTTTGAAGCGGTGGATCACAACGTCATGGACCGCGTGAAGGAAGGCGAAAAACATGTGCTCGACGCCTATCAGGCCGCGCGTGACGCGCGCCAGAGCATCGAGGCCAATGCGCTTCTGACCCGGCACATGACCGAGATCGACATCATGTTGAACACCCATGCAGGCTGACGCCTGCCGCGTCCTGCGCGGGAGTTTTCCGGGCAGGGCATCACTCATGCCAAACGACATCCGGCGAGAAGGCGGATCAGATCGTCGGTGAAAAACGGCTTCGGCAGGAGCGGGTAGCGACGCGGTTCGGGCGCAGGCTCGGTCGTGTCGGATATGAGCACCACTTTCGCCCCCATCGCATCCAAGGTGGCTTGCAACAAGCTTGTCGCGAAGGCCTGCGGGGCCGCTTCGACGACCGCGAGCCGCAGAGGGGCGCCGGGCGGAAGCGCTGCCAAGAGGGGCAGCGCCTCACCCTCGCTCCCTGCGACGACGGGCTTGCCGAGCCCCATATCCTCCAGCGTTTCGACGATATCTGTCGCCACCAACGCAAAATTGACGCAAACAAGAAAATATGGCTGCATGATGCCTCCACCCATTGCTTTAGGGCGGACATCATCCTGAGGCGCGGGCGCGGCGCTATTAACTGTGACATAGGCGCGCAGCTTTTGTGGCGCTCAGCCGCGTTTCGGCGAAATTGCGCTTGCGGGGCAGGTCAGCGTCCAGATCACGCCATCAGGCGGAAACGCCATCTCGATCTCGGCATTCAGCGTCATGGCGAGCATGTCCTTGAGCACAACCGAGCCGAAGCCGCTGCCCTCGGGCGGGGTGACGACGGGGCCGCCGCTTTCCCGCCAGCACAGGCTGAAGCGCTCACCCTCGCTCTGCTCCGGGTCCGGATCAAGCGTCCAGAACACCTGAACCTGTCCTTCTGTGTCAGACAGCGCGCCGTATTTGGCGGCATTGGTCGCCAGTTCGTAAAAGGCCATGCCGAGATTTTGCGCGATCTCGGGGGCCACGCGCATCTCGGGGCCGGTGATCCGCAAGCGCTGGGTGGGGAGTTCGCCGAAATGCAGCATTTGCGTGCGCACCACGTCGGCCAGAGGCAAGCTGTCATCCGAGGTCGTGAGCAGCAGATCCTGACAGGCCGACAATGCGCGCAGCCGGTCGCTGAAATCGCGCACGAATTGGCGCAGCTCGACCGGGCGCATCTGGCGCAGCATGGATTGCACGACCGCGAGCAGGTTTTTCGAGCGGTGATTGACCTCGCGCATCACCAGCGCGAGCTGTTCCTCATGGCGTTTGCGATCCGTGATCTCGAAGCCCGACGGAACTAGCAGCTCGACCTGCCCATCGTCATTGGTCACGGGCGAGAGCATGAAATCTATATCGACATGCGCGTCACCCGCCATGCGCACGGTCGCGTCATAGCGCTGCAATTCGCCCGCAGCGGCGGCGGCCACGGCGCTTTGCAGCTTCGCGCGGGCCTCGGCGTCATGCGACCACCAGTAACAATCCCAGAATTTCCGGCCGATCACATCCGCGCGCTCCAGCCCGCCGGCGGTGAGGGCGGGTTTGTTCGCCTCGATCAGCGTGCCATCGGGCTCCATGATCCCGATGAGAGCCACAGTATTGTCGAGGATCTGGCGCAGGCGGGCTTCATTCTGGCGGGCGGTGCGTTCGGCATTGACGCGCTTGGAGATGTCGATCAGCACCAGCGCGCAGCCCGTCAGGGCCCCCGCTGCGCTGCGTTGGGCCGAGATCGCACAGCTCACATGCAGCGCGCTCTGGTCCTCGCGCCGGAAGCTCAGCTCCAGCGAGACATTCTCGCTCCCGTCGCGCAGCGCGACGAGGGCCTCGGCGTAATCGGCGCGGCTCTGGCAGGTGATCAGCTCCGCGATCCGGCAGCCGGTGAGGTCCGTTCGGTCACAAGCCAGCATCTCGCAGACCCGGTCATTGGCGAATTGCACGCGATCACACGCATCGGCTTCGATGATCCCTGCGGGCAAAAAGCCGATCAGGCGCCGCAACTGCGCCAGTTGGTCGCCTTGCGACCCCAGTTCTGCCCCATCCACCCCCGTCACGCCTTCCTCGCAAGAACAAGCTAAACGTCAGTTCATAAACAAATGATTCGCACGCAAGAAGGATACTGAGTTGTGATTGAAGGAAAAACAAGCGCTCACCTTCGGGTCGGCGGTGCTCCGCCCCGGGATGTCGGGGAAACAGACATCGGCAATGCCCCTTTTCCGAAATCGAGGGTTACCTTTGCCGGAGGGGCGCGGGGTTTCACCTTTACATGGCCGCGTCAGGCTTGTTAGCACAATGGGGTTGGCCGCGTGGCATGCGCGAAAATCAAGGTGAGGCATGAGCAATCCTGAAGACGACAAGCCCCTCGAGAACATCGAGCCCGAGGCCGCCCCTGAGGTCGAGCCGATCCCGGAGCCGGAGGGCGAGACGGAGATCATCGAGACCGATTACGACATCGGGCAGGATAATTTCAGCGGGGCGCTGGCGCTGGAGATCGACATTCACAAGGTGGTTTTTTCGATTTCCGCCATCGGGGTGATGCTGTTTGTCTTCCTGACACTGGCCTTTCAGAACGAGATCGAGCCTTTGTTCGTCGGGCTGCGCAATTGGCTGACTGGCAATCTGGACTGGTTCTTCCTCGCATCGGGCAATATTTTCGTGCTCGTCTGTCTGGGGCTCGTGGTCTCGCCCTTGGGCAAGGTGCGGCTCGGCGGGCCAGAGGCGACGCCGGATTTCGGCTATCTCGGCTGGTTCTCGATGCTGTTCGCCGCCGGGATGGGCATCGGGCTGATGTTCTTTGGCGTGTCCGAGCCGATGTCGCATTATTCCTCATCCTTTGGCGGGATTGCAGTTGGCGAAGACGGGATCCGCACGGATTGGGCACCGCTCGGCGGGGCCGAGGGCGACACTGCGGCCGCGCAGCGGCTGGGCATGGCCGCGACGATCTTCCACTGGGGTCTGCATCCTTGGGCGATCTATGCCGTGGTCGCGCTGGCACTGGCCTTGTTCAGCTATAACAAGGGCTTGCCGCTGACGCTGCGCTCGGCCTTCTACCCGATTTTCGGCGAGCGTGTCTGGGGCTGGCCGGGCCATGTCATCGACATTCTGGCTGTGTTCGCGACGGTTTTCGGGCTCGCGACCTCGCTGGGGATTGGCGCGCAGCAGGCCGCGGCGGGGCTCGATTTCCTCTTCGGCTTCGGCACAGGCAATTCGCTGATGATCCTGTTGATCATCGTCATCACGCTGATCGCCATCGGCTCAATCATCCGCGGGCTTGAAGGCGGCGTGAAAGTGCTCTCTGAGGTCAATCTCGGCCTTGCGACGCTGTTGTTGTTCTTCATCATCGTGATGGGACCGACGCTTGCGATCCTGACCGGGTTTTTCGGAAATCTCGCGGCCTATGTCACGAATGTCGTGCCGCTCTCGATGCCTTTCGGGCGCGAGGATGTGAATTTCTCGCAGGGCTGGACGGCCTTCTACTGGGCGTGGTGGATCAGCTGGTCGCCCTTCGTGGGCATGTTCATCGCCCGTGTGAGCCGGGGCCGGACCGTGCGCGAATTCCTGATCGCCGTGCTGATCGTGCCGACGCTTCTGTCGGTGCTGTGGATGACGGCGCTGGGCGGGACGGCGATCGGCCAGGTGGTGAATGACGGCTACACGGCCGTGCAGGATGCGGCGCTGGAGTTGCAGCTCTTCGAGATGCTGACGCAACTGCCACTGACCGCGATCACGTCTTTCGTCGGCATCGTGCTGGTGGTGGTTTTCTTCATCACCTCGTCGGATTCCGGCTCGCTGGTCATCGACACGATTGCGGCAGGCGGCAAGACCAATGCGCCGGTGATCCAGCGTGGGTTCTGGGCCAGCTTCGAGGGGGCCGTGGCCATTGCGCTCCTGCTCGGCGGGGGGCTCGTGGCGTTGCAGGCCATGGCGGTCTCAACCGGGCTGCCTTTCACGCTCGTGTTGCTGGGTGCCTGTTACGCGGTCATACGCGGCCTGATGAACGAGCCGCGCGACTGACGCGCTGGCAATAGAACAGCGAAGGGGCGCCCATCCGGCGCCCCTTTTCGCGCGCTGTGGCATCAGATATGCAGAGCGCCTGAGCCTCTGGGGGAAAGCCCGCCGATGACCACGCCGCAGATCCTGATCTTTGCCATTCTCGCGGCGACCATGGGCCTGTTTCTCTGGGGGCGGCTGCGCCATGACATCGTGGCGCTTCTCGCGCTCATGGCCTGTGTTCTGGCCGGGCTGGTGCCGGGGACAGAGGCTTTCACAGGGTTCGGCCATCCGGCGGTGATCACGGTCGCCTGCGTACTGGTGCTCAGTCGGGGGTTGCAGAATACCGGCGCGGTGGATTGGCTCGCGCAGAGGCTTTTGCCGCGCGAGGCCGGGCGGCTCACCAGCATGGGCGCGCTGATGGGGCTCGGTGCGCTTCTGTCGGGGTTCATGAATAATGTGGGCGCGATGGCGCTGTTGATGCCGGTTGCGGTGCAACTCTCGGGGCGGCTCGATCTGACGCCGGGGCAGGTGCTGATGCCGCTGGCCTTCGGCACGATCCTTGGCGGCATGACCACGCTGATCGGCACGCCGCCCAATCTGATCGTGTCGGGCTACCGCGCTGAGGCGGGTCTGGGCCATTTCGCCATGTTCGATTTCGCGCCTGTGGGTGTGGCCGTGGCGCTCGCCGGGGTCGTTTTCGTGACGCTCGTGGGCTGGCGGCTGGTGCCTGCGCGCAAGGCGTCGGGGGCCGAAGGGTTCGAGACCGGAGCCTATCTGACCGAAGTGCGGGTGCCCGAGAAAAGCAAGGCCATAGGCCTGACCTTGCGGCAGTTTGAAGCCGAGATTGATGACAGCGAAGCCCAGATCGTGGGGCTGGTGCGCAACGAGGTGCGCATGACCGCGCCGCATGGCGGGCGGCGCATCCGCGAAGGCGATATTCTGGTGCTGGAGGCCGATGTCGAGACGCTGGCCAAGGCGCTGTCGGTTTTCAGCATGAAGCTGGAAGAGGCCGGGTCATCCTCGGAAGAGGCGGAGCCCGCGACACCGCCCAAGCGCAAGGCGGAGGACAAGGACGACGACGCGGGGGAAGACGGCAGCAAGCGCGACGAAGATATCGTGCTGCGCGAATTGGCGGTGCTTCCGGGCTCGAATATCGTGGGGCGCAACGCGCGCGATCTGCGGCTGCGCACGCGCTGGGGGCTGAACCTGCTCGCTGTGGCGCGCGAAGGCCAACCGCCGCGCGCCCGGCTGCGCACGCTGTCGCTGAAATCGGGCGATCTGCTGCTCATGCAAGGCCCGGCGGAGGTGATGGGCGATTTCATCAAGGATACAGGCTGCGTCCCGCTCGGTGCGCGAGAGTTGCGCATCCCTGACCGGCGCATGGCCTTTGTCGCGGGCGCGATCATGCTGGGCGCGGTCGCGATCACGACCTTTGGGCTGTTGCCTGCTGCCGCAGCGTTCATGCTCGGCGTCATCGCGTCGATGCTGTTTCGCACTGTGCCGCCGCGCGATGTCTACACGGCGATTGACTGGCCCGTGATCGTGCTGCTGGCCGCCCTGATCCCGGTCGCGGGCGCGATGGAGGCGACAGGGGCGGCGGATCTGCTGGCGCGGTTTCTGGTCGAGAGTATCGCGCAGGGCAACGCCATTGCCGCGCTTGCAGTGGTGATGGTCACGACGATGTTTCTGTCCGATGTGATGAACAATGCTGCTACGGCCGCTGTGCTCTGCCCCATCGCGCTGGGCATCGCGGGCGTGCTCGGGGTCAACCCCGACAGCTTCCTGATGGCGGTGGCCATCAGGGCGTCCTGTGCGTTCCTGACGCCCATCGGGCACCAGAACAACACGCTGATCCTCGGCCCCGGTGGCTTCGGCTTTGGCGATTACTGGCGGCTCGGCCTGCCGCTGGAGGTGATTGTCATCGCGGTCAGTCTCCCGCTGCTGCTGATCGTCTGGCCGCTCTGAGCTTTTCCTTGCGCCATTCTCAGGGATAATATAATATTCCTGATGTGCAATATTTGGGGTGGCTGATGCGAGAGACGGGTTTTCCATTGATCCGACCGGGGCCGCCGCGCCCGAGTGCGATCCTCTTGCCGCGTGCGCTCACCCTGCCGCCGGGCACGGAGCGTTATGTGGTGGAAGGGGCGGGCGCGATCCTGATCACGGTCAGTGCGGGCGATGCTTTGGCGATCACCAATGACGAAGGTGGGCAGCCCTGCGAGATTGTCGCTGCCGATGCCAGCGGGCGCGGGGATCCGGGGGTGCTCGGACTGCGCGCCGAGGCGCGGGCCGAGGGGCTGATGGCGCTGCTGGCGGGGGGCGATGCGTCGCTGCGCGGGCTGCGGCGCGGGATTGCCGCGCGCGGGATTGATCTGGCCCAAGCCCCGGCGCTGCGGCTGTTCGAGGCCAGCACCCCGGCTGGCACGCGCGAAACGCTGCAGGTGGCCCGCGAGGGTGTGGTGATCATCGCGGCCCCCGGCGGGGCGATGGACCCGTCCGCGCAGGACACGGCAACGCCGCTGACCGTGATGGTGACCCGCGCCAGCCCGCGCGCGCGTCACAGCTTCGCGCTGCCCGATCCGCTGGCTGATCCGCTTGCCGAAATTCGCGTTCATTCCGCGACGGCAGAGGCGTATTTCGTCAAGGCGGGTGATTTCATCCAGATCCTCGATGTCGATGGGCGGCAATGCACGGATTTCCAGTGTTTTGCCGCGCGCAAGCTGGACAAGGGGTTGCAGCGCCCGCTCGATGTGACGACCACGCGCACGGTGCAGCACCATGCCTATCCGATGCCGGGACTGCATGGAAAGTACTTCGATCAGGATTTGGAGCCGCTGGTCGAGGTCATTCAGGACACATGCGGGCGTCACGATGCTTTCGTCATGGCCTGTGCCGCGAAATATTACGACGATATCGGCTATCCGGGTCATGTGAATTGCACCGATAATTTCAACGCAGCGCTCGCGCCTTTCGGGGCAGAACCGCGACCGGGCTGGATGGCGATCAACTTCTTTTTCAATACCGCCCTCGATGCGCATGGCGTGCTGCATGCGGATGAGCCCTGGTCGCGGCCTGGCGATTATGTGCTGCTGCGCGCGCTGACCGATCTGGTCTGCGTCAGTTCCGCCTGCCCTGATGACACCACGGCCGCGAATGGCTGGAACCCGACGGATATCCATGTGCGCACTTACAGCGGCACAGAGCCTTTCAAACGCGCCATTGCCATCCGCGCGACCGCAGATTCGGAGCCCAAGATGACCAAGGAAACCGGCTTTCACGCATGTTTCGCCAAGCATACCGGCAATTTTGTCGAATATAACGGCTATTGGCTGGCCAGTTCCTTTGATGCGACAGGGGCCATCGGGGAATATTGGGCCTGTCGGCAGAAATCGGTGATCATGGATCTCTCGCCCCTGCGCAAGTTCGAGATCACTGGCCCGGATTCTGAGGCGCTGTGTCAGTACATCTTCACCCGCGATGTGCGCAAGCTGTCGGAAGGCGGCGTGGTCTATACGGCGATGTGCTACCCGCATGGCGGCATGATCGACGATGGCACCCTGTTCCGGCTGGGGCGCGATAACTTCCGCTGGATCGGGGGCAATGATTACGGCGGTGAATGGATCCGCGAGAAAGCGGCGGAGCTGGGGCTGCAGGTGCTGGTGCGCTCCGCGACGGACCAGTTGCACAATGTCGCGGTGCAGGGGCCGGAGAGCCGCGATCTCTTGCGCAAGGTGATCTGGACCGCGCCGCATCGCCCGGATTTCGATCAGCTGGAATGGTTTCGCTTCACGCCCGCGCGGCTGCATGGTCCCGATGGCGTGCCGGTCGTCGTGTCGCGCACCGGCTATACGGGCGAATTGGGCTATGAGGTCATGTGCCATCCGCGCGATTGCGAAGCGGTGTTCGACGCGATCTGGGCGGCGGGGCAGGATCATGGGCTGACGCCCTTCGGGCTGGAAGCGCTCGACATGGTGCGCATCGAGGCCGGGCTGATCTTTGCGGGCTATGATTTCAGCGACCAGACCGACCCGTTCGAGGCGGGGATCGGCTTCACCGTGCCGCTGAAATCCAAGCAGGATGATTTCATCGGTCGCGACGCGCTGATCCGGCGCAAGGAACACCCGGCGCGCAAGCTGGTGGGGCTGGAGATCGACAGCAACGTCGATGTCGGGCATGGCGACTGCGTGCATCTGGGCCGCGCGCAGGTGGGGGAGGTCACGTCGTCGATGCGCTCGCCGCTTCTGGGCAAGAACATCGCGCTGGCGCGTGTGGATGTGGCCCATGCCGAGATCGGGACCGCGCTGGAGATCGGCAAGCTCGACGGGTTGCAAAAACGCCTGCCCGCGCGGATCGTGCCATTTGCGCATTACGATCCCAAGAAAGAGCGCCCACGATCCTGAGGACGGGGCGCAGCATGACGCCCCCGCCGGGGCTTGAGCGGCGGGGGATCAGGGGTCAGATATCGAGCGTGTTCTCGCGTTCCCAACGGCTGAAATGGGACACAAACGAGTTCCATTCCTGCCGCTTGAGTTTCAGGAAGGCTTGCGAGAAGTCCGTGCCCATCATCTGCATCAATTCGTCATCGGCCTCATAGGCGCGCAGCGCGTCGAGCAGGTTCAGCGGCAGTTTCGGCGCATCCTCGACCTTGTGGCCTTCGGCATACATGTCGATATCCCAGCGCTTGCCGGGATCGGCCTTGGACTGGATGCCGCTCAGGCCCGCTGCGATGATCACCGCTTGCAGCAGATAGGGATTCGCCGCGCCGTCGGGCAGGCGCAGCTCGAACCGGCCCGGCCCCGGCACGCGCACCATATGGGTGCGGTTATTGCCGGTCCATGTGACCGAATTGGGCGCCCATGTCGCGCCCGAGGCCGTGCGCGGTGCGTTGATGCGCTTGTAGCTGTTGACGGTCGGGTTGGTGATCGCGGCCAAGGCGCTCGCATGTTTCATGATGCCGCCCAGGAAATGCGCGCCCTGTTCCGAGAGGCCCAATTCACCCGTGGGGCCTGTGCCCTTGTCGGTGGCAAAGGCGTTGTTGCCGGCCTTGTCCCAGACCGAGATATGGGCGTGGCAGCCATTGCCGGTCAGGCCCTGAATGGGTTTGGGCATGAAGGTGGCGCGGAAGCCATGCGCTTCGGCCACGGATTTGACCATGAATTTGAAGAAACTGTGCCGGTCTGCGGTCACCAGCGCATCGGCAAATTCCCAATTCATCTCGAACTGGCCATTCGCGTCTTCATGATCGTTCTGATAGGGGCCCCAGCCCAGATCGAGCATGTAGTCGCAGATCTCGCGCACGACCTCATAGCGGCGCATGATCGCCTGCTGGTCATAGCAG
Source organism: Paracoccaceae bacterium (assembly GCA_003565055.1). Classification (GTDB taxonomy): domain Bacteria; phylum Pseudomonadota; class Alphaproteobacteria; order Rhodobacterales; family Rhodobacteraceae; genus Roseinatronobacter. The sequence goes on along the minus strand of PXDM01000335.1, from coordinate 200 downwards.
GGCTTGGCGGCAGTGTCATAGGGGTCGGAGATCTGCAGCCCGTCGGGGGTGAGCAGGAAGAACTCGGCCTCTATGCCGGTCTTGACCTGTAGGCCGTGCTTGGCGGCTTCAGCGATCTGGCGGCGCAGCACGTTGCGCGGGGCCTGGTCCACATCCGCGCCTTCCATGACGCAATCGGCCGCGACCCAGGCGATTTCGGG
>PXDM01000359.1 GCA_003565055.1 Paracoccaceae bacterium | reverse complement strand
GCCGCCGCTATGAACTGATCTTCTTCGAGGTCGCCCTGCGCGCCGTGCTCGATCTGGAACGCTTCTTTGCGCATCAGGGCCTTGTCTTTGCTGACCCTTGGGCCGATCGGCGCCTGACCGAATTCGTCCTCGCCATCCCGCAGGATCAGGTGAACCGGCCCAGCGAAAACAAGCGCCTGGCGCGGCGGGCGATGGACGGCGTGATGCCTGAGCCCGCGCGCCAGAAGATCGGGAAGATCTACCTGACCGCGCTGAGCCAGTACGGGCTGCGGACAGGGGCGCGCGACACCATCAACCAGCTGATCACATCCCCCGAAATCGCGGCGCGCGGCTATGTCGATGCCGGCTTGCTCCCCGAACTGTACGCTGCCGCGCAGGATGGCCGCTATCCGGGTGGCTTCCTGGAATCCCTGGCCCTGGAAGTCTGGCTGCGCCGCCACTGGCGCTGAGCTGGAGTGCCCTTACGGCGAGGTCGCGCCGCTGCTGCCGGACGATGAGGGACTACGGGCGCTGTTTCGCTTTTGTGCAAGCGTGTCCTGAAATTTCTTGGTGAATAGTGAGTGTGCAGGCTGCCACGGTGGCTTGCGCCTATTTGTCCTGCGCGGTTGCGATGGGTGCTGCGCTGCCACGCTTGCTGATTTCGATGAGGGCGAGGGCCAGGCGGTCTGGTTGTTCAGCATCCTCGACCGCAACCGGCTTCCCATATCCACGCTCAAGGATGTGATTGGCAGCCGACACTCTCGATGATGCAGGCTGATTGGGGTCATCTGCTATGTCGGCAAGGATTTGCAACATCCGCGGCCCAAATTCCCGCGCGGTTGCGGCCAGCGTCCGCTTGGTTTCAGCCACCACACCCTTCTTGCGGCCCGCCCCGGCGCGGCGACCGCCATGGCTGGATTTCTCGGTCTTTGTTTCGTTGGACATTGTTCCCTCTTGATTTCAGATGGTTGTTTTTCAAGTCTGATATGATGATCTGCGCCTGGATTTCCTTAGCCATTCATCAGCCCAATCTTCACTAGGCACCTCGGGGATCAGGACCTGTCCAACGTGCAGATTTTTTGCCGCTAGCCGATGAGCGAGATGATATGCAGCGGCTTGACCGCCGTATTTCAGGTCGTTGTCGCCAAAGATGACGATTTCCTCGCATCCTTGCGGTGGCAGCCATTTTCTCATCATGGAACTGCTGATTGCCGCCCAGACCGGGATGTTGAAGATAGCCGATGCAGCCATGGCTGTTTCAATACCTTCCGCGATTCCCAGGGGTCCGCTCTCGGTCCAGTCTGACAGCAGGACGCTTGCGCCATCGGGCACCGGTCCAGGCATCAGTTTGCGCGGACTGGCAATTTCGGCCTTGCCTGACCCATCACGCTTGAGAAACGTCCGGTGGATCGTATCGAATTTTGGTTCGCCATAGCGGCCAACCAAAGCGATCATGCACGGATGCACCCCACCTTCGCCATCGCGCAGCTTCTCGACGAAGCGCAGGGCTTTGGGGTAGGCCAGTTCATCGAGATTACGCGTGGCCAGATACCGATCAGCGGGGTCACCTGCCTGCACAGGCTTACTATCCAAATAAGTGGCTATCAGAGCACTTCGAATCTCATTTTCAGTGCGAACGTGCCTTGCTGGAGCATCAGGTTTAACATTGCCCAAGATGCCATCAATCTGCGCGGCGACTTCGGAAAAGGGCTTGCCCAAAAACGCGCAGGCCAGTGCCATTCCGTCGCCAGGATCACATTGGCTGCAAAAGAAAGTTCCACGCCCATCCTTGTTGTCCCAGCGGAACCGATCTGTCCCACCACACACCGGGCAAGGGCCATGTCGGTCAACAAGGAAGGTTTCAGGGATGCCCAGGTCGATCAAAATTCCCCGCCACTTGCCCTTGGCAGCTTGCGTTGTCTTTTCGTGATACATCACACTGCTCCCTTTTTATGGGCCATGCGCTTGGCGTATGCGATCCGGCGCGATTTTTCGTAGTTCATGAAGGCGTGGTCAGGCGAAGTTGGCTTATCTTCCAGCCCGCGCGGCCAGGCGCCAAACCGACCCTTGTAAAGCCCCTTGGCCAGCTTGCCGCCTTTATTTCGCTGTCGGTCCAGATGCAGGGCCATTGACCAAAAACGCTGCTTCTCGGCCGTGGTTGCCGCTGCCTTCTTGGGCGTGATTTCGACCAGATCGCCATCTACGGAATCCACATTGGCAACAGCCCTGCGTTCATGCCCACATGCAGGGCAGGCCTTGCCCGTGTGAAGCGTTTCGCACTTGATGCAGGGCCTGGGCAGCTTCTCAGCACCTGCCTTGCGCTGAGGCTTTTCGCCTGGGTTGGAGCTGTCCAGTGAAGCGTGGCGAATGTCTGTCACCAGCCCAAGGCGCAGGCTGTTGCCGGCGTGATCTAGGATGATGCAATCTTCGGTGCCAGGATTGACGCGCAGTCCACGTCCAATTTTCTGCACATGCAGCATTTCGGATTTTGTTGGTGCTGCGTCGATGATACAAGACACGGGCAGGTCGACGCCCGTGGTCATGGTGCGCACAGAGCAAATGACCTTGATTTCACCGTCACGGAAACGCCGGTTGATGATCTCCCGCTCGATACGGTCGGTATGTGCATCGACATAAGCCGTAGCAATGCCTTGACCCTCAAATTGGGCGACAAGCTGGGCCGCATGAGCCCGATTGACAGCGAAGCAGAGCGTGGGGCGGTTCTGACCGCGCTCCAGCCATGTCGCCACCACGCTGCCCACCAGCTTAGCGTCACCCATCACGGCTTCAAGGCCGTTTTCAGCGTAGTCTCCGGCCGCCACCTTCACGTGGGACAGATCAGGCACATCGGGCGCGTAGGCGGTGAAATGTGACAGATAGCCTTGCTCGATCAGTTCACCAATCGTTACGGGAATTAGCAGGTCATGCCAGCGCAGGCCCATCCCGCGCGCCCATGGCGTGGCGCTCAACCCGATGAAGTACACATCCGGGCGTTGGTCCATGAGTTTTTCGATAACCTCTGCCCTGATGTGACATTCATCGACTATGACCAATGCTGCGTCAGGAATTTCCCGACGCGCCAGTGTCTGCACCGACGCCACCTGCACCTGTGCCAGATGATTGGTGCGCGGATGGTTCGCTTGCATGACCCCGATGTCGGTGATGCCTTCAGCCTCAAAAGCCTGCACTGTTTGGTCGATGAGCATAATGCTCGGGACAACAAAGATGACACGATTGCCCTTCGAAAGGGCGCGCTCGATGATCCATGCGGCCGTTAGGGTCTTCCCGGCCCCGGTGGGCATCTGGATGACTATTCGCTTATTCTTGGCTAGGGCTTGGCGCACCTCCTGCACTGCGTTGATCTGGTGCGGACGAAGCGCTTTTCGGGCGACCGGATGCACGTTCTTGAACAGGTCAGACATTCGTTTGCCCCCCGGACACAACACGCAGATTTTTCGGTCTGTTTTCTCTGTTGGATGTATTACCCCTATCGTCGGCAACCGTGTGCCGGTTTGAAAACGGCATCAGCTTGCCGGTTTGAACCGGCTTTTTTGTGCCGGTTTGACGCGGGCGTTTCGGGCGGCCAAACAGCGTATAGCGATTGCAAGCATTCCCGCTCGGGGTAGCACCCCGCTTCACCGTGATCAGCTTCCACTGCTTGAGGTTATGGATGGCGGTCCGCGCACGACGTTCAGACACGCCGCAGGCAGCAGCGATGGTTTCTATCGACGGAAAGCACTCACCGGTCTTGTCGTGATGCCTGTATGCGAGGAACCAAAGCGCGCAGCGCTCGGTCGGCGGGAAGTCGATACAGGGCAACACCTCCGCCACCCATTTCATGGCACGGATACTCACGATGCACCCCCGCTGCGGATGTTGGAGCGATCAGGAGGAGTATTGGAACGCTGATTAGCTTCACCAGCGGCGCGGAAGGCCGCGACCGATTTCTTCATGTCAAAGCGTGTGAAGCCACTCACTTTCACTGGGGGCGGGATGATACCCTTCTTGACTAAGCGCCACACCGAGCTGGGCGAAATATCCAAGGCAAAAGCGAGTACCTTATCTTGGCCAAAAACCTTCTTGATGGGGCTTTCGTGCAGATCGTTCATGCTGAGTCACTCCATGTCGTGACACAAGCCTATAACAACTGAATATCCCTCTTCAGCAGCAGATTGAATTATGTCCGATTCTGAAAGCGCTCTCCAAGAATTTGACCTAAATGTCTGTCCATAAATAAAGTTTCATCACCTTTGCATTTGGGAATGAGGCGGCGCACAATGGTGTCAAATGTTTTGGGTGCCTCATCAAGAACAGCTCGCGCCGCTGGATCTTGCACATCTATGCAGCGGGTCAATGCTTCAGCAACAGCGTCTGCAGCGCTGTGTGGTGGGCTATTTCTACCGCGACTAAACTTCAGCTTTTTCTTACCAGTGGATAGCATAATCGCGGCAATTCCCAATAGATGTGCGGATATGTCAACGGCAAAGCAAAAGTGGGCCAAAGGGCAGCGCAAAATGTTGCCACTTTGGGGTTGGGATAAT
>PXDM01000133.1 GCA_003565055.1 Paracoccaceae bacterium | reverse complement strand
TGGTATCAAGTTTGGGAGGAACAAAGGTGGCAGTTTAACAGGCTACTGTGATGCAGACTATGCTGGTGACCTGGACACCAGGCGGTCAACCACTGGCTACGTCTTCACCTTGAACGGTGGCGTCATCTCATGGTCAAGTCGTCTTCAGCCGACTGTGGCTGCATCAACAACAGAGGCAGAATATATGTCTGCAGCAGCGGCGACGAAAGAGGCACTTTGGCTAAAGAAGCTTCTGCCTGACTTGGGCATGAACATCAACGCTGTGGAGATTTTCTGTGACAACCAAGGAGCGCTGCAGTTGCTCAAGCACCCAATTGCATCGGCTAGATCCAAGCACATTGACGTGCTCCATCACTTTGCACGAGAGCGCGTTGCACGGGGAGAGGTTGTCTTTTCCTACATCAAGACAGACGACCAAGTGGCGGACGTCATGACAAAGCCCCTATCACCAATTAGGTTTCAGAAGTGCTGTGAGGGCATGGGCCTTGTGCTCTGAGCACGTGGGAGTGTTGGAGTATGCTCAGATCACTACGGCAGAGATGTGGTTATGGAAGCATTTGGAAGCAAGTGCAATCATCTGGAAGTGACGAGAAGCTTCTGGAAGGAGCTAGCAGGCTCTGGAAGGTTCTGGAAGATGGAGTATCTAGAAGCTTCTGGAAGGAAGATCCATGGAAACCTCTAGAGGGATCTTGGAGCTACTGAGAAGATGACGATCTGACAGTAAGTTCCAGATCAGTGTGCAGTATGAACACACAGAAGGGTATATAGGCAAGGCCTCGAGCCATTTCAGTCAGTCAAAGTTGTAATCCTCAAGCTCGTCCCCGAAGTCTCACCTATTAAAGTCGAAGTCACCTGCGCGACTACACTTCATCATTCAACAGGTTATGGGCCCCTATTCGTCCTAATTTCGTGGACGACCGACTCGACTCGACGAAACTACGAGAGGATTACGGTTCGCTCCGAGGACCAGATCGGAAGCAAGAGTGATCGGCTACTGACACGACAGAGGACCACATCTGCGACAGTAGACCATGCCGGGAGACTCAGGCGTCACTATCGAGCCCCTTGATGTGGACAACTACGCCACATGGGCGGCACGGATGAAGCTGTTGCTTATTCGCAAGGAGTTATGGGCTGAAGTTCAGAGCGAGGTCATGCTTGTGCGTGTGAAGAACGACAAGGCACTCGCGGAAATCGGCCTGCATGTGAAGGATCACCACCTTCCACTTGTTGTGAGCTGCGTGCGGGCGTATGATGCATGGAAGCAGCTGGAGGTTATATACAAGTCCAAGAGCCAAGCGAGGAGGCTGCAACTACGCAGGGACCTCAACAATCTCAGGAAGGAGCCGAGCGAGTCGGTATCCAAGTTCGTGGCGCGCGCGCTGGCATTGAGAGACGACCTGGCGGCGACAGGCCACGTTGTAAAAGATGAGGAGGTGGGCTGGAGTATTCTGGACGGACTTCCAAAGGAGTACGAGACCATGATCTCAATTCTGCAGTCACAAGACATTGAGCTCAACCCTCAGGCAATCTTGCCAAGGCTGCTCACTGTGGAGCAGCGGCTGGAACGGGAGATCGAGAGTGAGGCGGCAGCGTTCACCGCGTGCAAGGGCTACTCGAAGACCCAAGATCTCAAGCAAGGGACCAGCAAGAAAGACAAGGAGTGCTACTATTGTGGCAAGAAGGGTCATTTCAAGCGAGACTGCTTCAAGTACAAGGCGGACAACGGGCGCGGAACACAGCGCAAGGATATGAACGGCGGCATTGCTCTGATGGCAAGGAGCCATGAGGTGCGTGGGAGCTGGATCCTGGATTCAGGGGCTTCCCAGCACATGACTGGCAACAAGAACATTCTGGAGGATTATCAAGATCTGTCCAGCACCATCCCAATCACGTGGGGAGATGGCAAGACCGACAAGGGTATCGGAGTCGGCACGGTCAAGCTCACGGCGGGCATTGGTGACAAGAGGACAAAGCATGTGACACTCACAAAGGTACTGTATGTGCCGAGTCTGGTGTTTAACCTCATCTCAATTTCTAAGGCTACCGCCAAAGGAGTTTCGGTATCATTCACCAGCGACGGCGTCGAGCTACGGAAGGATGGCACGGTGGTCGTCAAGGGCACGAAACATGGAGACTTGTACTTCGTAGAAGCGCCAACAGCTTCGGCCTTGGTGGCATCCACAAAGGAGACACCTCAGCTGTGGCATCGGAGGTTCGGCCATCTTGGCTACGACAATTTGGCCAAGCTGGTTTCCAAGTCTATGGTGCAAGGCATGAACACAAAGGCTGAGGACTTTAAGAAGGCCAAGGACAGCACCTGCGAGCCGTGCATCATGTCCAAGCATACACGAGATCCTTTTCCGACGTCATCGAGCAAGGCAAGCAAGAAGCTGGCACTATTGCACATGGATGTACAAGGTCCGTTCCAGACAACGTCGCTAGGTGGAGCAAGGTACAATGCCACGTTTCTGGATGATTTCACCGATCTCAGCGTGGTACGGCCTGTGGCGAGGAAGGCTGATGTACCAGATGTGGTGAAGGAAGTCATCAACATGCTGGAGACTCAGTGCGGCGAGAGGGTAGTCACGGTGCGCTCTGACCGAGGTGGTGAATACCTCAACACCAGACTAAAGGAGTACTTCAACAAGAAGGGTGTTGTGCATCAGACTACGGCACCTTACTCTCCACAGCAGAATGGCCATGCGGAGCGACTCAACAGGACGCTGGTGGAGAAGGCACGTACACAATTACTGGATGCTGGAATGCACAAGGACATGTGGGCGGAGGCCATGGTGACTGCAAACTACGTGCGCAATCGCTCACCTGTAAGGAGCTCTGAATCCAAGACACCGTGGGAGATGTTTTACGGTGCGATTCCAGACGTGTCGCACCTTCGAGTGTTTGGAGCATCAGCTTATGCTCAAGTTCCGAAGCATCAGCGGCGTAAGCTGGACCCGGTGAGCGAAAAAGGGGTTTTTGTAGGTTATGAGGCTAACTCCAAGGCGTACAGGGTACTATTACACAGCCCACGCAAGGTGATTGTGAGCCGCGACGTCGTCATCGACGAGGCAGGAGGTTGGTGCGCCATGGAACAGGAGCAAGGGAGCCATGCTGCATTGGAAAGTGATGAAGAGGAGACATTGGAGATTGAAGAGCGGCCAATGGCACCGGCGGGCACATCAGCACGCCAGCAACGTGGAGCCAGAGAGGATACTGACATTCTTCAGGAAGAGCATGAAGAAATTTCCACAGATGAGGCAGGACCATCCAGTCGTACATCATGGTACACAGAGCGTAAGCGAGACCGTCCTCGACCATGGTGGGAAGTAACCAAGGCTCGCGCACTTGTGGCAGAAGGAGAGAGGGCAGAACCACAAACTGTACAAGAGGCGTTGAACAACGAGGATGCTCAAATGTGGCGAAATGCCATGGATGAGGAGATGAAGTCTCTCATTGAGAACGGCACTTGGGTACTGGAGGCTACGCCGAGCGGCATCATTCCTGTCCCAACGAAGTGGGTGTACAAGATCAAGAAAGATGCAAATGGCAACGTCGAGAGGTACAAGGCACGCCTGGTTGCCAAGGGCTACAGGCAGCGTGAGGGCATTGACTTCAACGAGGTCTACGCACCTGTGTCCAAACAGACAACGCTCCGGACGGTGCTGGCGATGGTGGCGGCAGAAGACTGGGAGCTGCACCAGCTGGACATCAAGACTGCTTTCCTGAATGGCGAGCTGGAAGAAGATATCTACATGCAGCAGCCCCCAGGCTATGAACATGGCGGGTCAGAGATTTCATGCCATTTGAAGAAGTCGTTGTATGGACTCAAGCAAGCGCCAAGGGCTTGGTACACAAAGCTGAAAAAGGAGCTGGAGTCAATTGGACTGGAGGCATCCAACGCTGACCCGGGTCTGTTCATCTTGAAAAGGAACGACTCGCTGACGTTTGTCATCATCTATGTAGACGACATCCTCATTGCAGGCAAAATGGACGGCATTGACTCTGTTAAGAAATTGCTCAAGGAGCATTTCGAGGTCAAGGACATGGGAGAGGCGAACTTCTACCTTGGCATGGAGATTGAGCGTGACAGGAATAAGCGGACATTGTCACTCACTCAAAAGCGGTACGCGCACGACCTGGTGGAGAAGTTTGGGATGTCAGATGCCAAGACGAGGACCATTCCATTGAGCTCTTCTACCAAGCTCACCAAAGAGGCAGGCAAGGCGTTGTCAAACAGCCGGTATAGTGAGTTGGTCGGAGGACTTTTGTATCTGTCGGTCTACACACGGCCAGACATCGCACAAGCCGTGGGAGCATTGGCACGTTTCATGTCATGCGCTACGTCACTGCACTGGGAGACTGCCAAGGAGGTGCTGCGCTATGTGGCGGGTACACTGAATCTTGGTATCAAGTTTGGGAGGAACAAAGGTGGCAGTTTAACAGGCTACTGTGATGCAGACTATGCTGGTGACCTGGACACCAGGCGGTCAACCACTGGCTACGTCTTCACCTTGAACGGTGGC
>PXDM01000044.1 GCA_003565055.1 Paracoccaceae bacterium | reverse complement strand
ACCATCGCGGGCGACGGGCTGCGCCGCTATGCGCAAGAGCCGAAACTGCGCGACGGGGTGTTGGTCTGGGAAGACGGCGCGGGCACGACGCTCAATGACCGCATCCTGCGGCCTGCGCGCGATCCGTTCCAGGCGACGGGCGGGCTGCGGCAATTGTCGGGCAATCTGGGGCAGGGGGTCATCAAGACCTCGGCTGTGGACCCGTCGCGCCATGTGATCGAGGCACGGGCGCGGATTTTCCACGATCAGGGCAGCGTCAAGGCCGCGTTTCAGGCGGGTGAGATCACCGGGGACACGATTGTCGTCGTGCGCTTTCAGGGGCCTGCGGCAAACGGGATGCCGGAGCTGCATTCGCTGACGCCGATCCTCGGTGTGTTGCAGGAGCGCGGGCTGAAAGTGGCGCTGGTGACAGATGGGCGGATGTCAGGGGCGAGCGGCAAAGTGCCCGCAGCGATCCATGTCGCGCCGGAAGCGGCCAAGGGCGGGCCGCTGGCGAAACTGCGCGACGGCGATCTGGTGCGACTCGATGCGGTGGCGGGGCGGCTCGATGTGCTGGCGGAGGGGCTCGACGCGCGTGAGGCTGTTGTCGTCGATCTCAGCGCCAATGCGGTTGGGATCGGGCGCGAGTTGTTCGCGAGCTTTCGGGCGAGTGTCGGCGATTCCACCGAAGGCGCGAGTGTCGTCGTCTGACCCAGCACAATCCGGCTGCGTCCCGGCACGACTGGAGGGCGTCAGTCCCGACGCGGCCCGCAGCCCCCTCGATGGGGGCAAGGGGCGCTCTTCCCCTCAGTCAGCGACCCGCCACTTGCTGGCATTGCCCTCGATCGCACGGATACGTTCCTCGCTCTTGGGGTGGCTCATCAACCAGGCCGGCGCGCCGCCGCCCATGCCGACAAGCCGTTCGAGTTTGCGAAAAAGCGATTTCTGCGGCTCTAACCCGATCCCGGCCTTCAGCAGCAGCGCCGAGGCATAGGCATCGGCCTCATATTCGTCATCGCGGCTGAGCCGGGCCATCAGCAGCGTGGTGATGAAATTCGCAACCAGCACACCCAAGCCGGGAATAAAACGGTTGAACAGGGTCGCAAGCGCGACGCGCATCGCATTGGTGCCCGAAAAATCCACCATCCTCTTGCGCGTATGCCCTAGCGCGACATGGCCCAGCTCATGCGCGATGACACTCGCCATCTCTTCGGCTGAAACCTCGCCCGCGCGGTATTTGTTGTAAAACCCGCGGGTGATGAAAATCCGACCATCCGGGGCGGCGAGCCCGTTTACCGGCTCGATCTCATAGATATGCACAAGGATGCGTTCGACCCCCAGCGCCTCAGCCATCCGGTCGGTCAGCGCTTTCAGCTTCGCATCCGCGAGCGGGGTCGAACGCTCATCGAGTTCCGACTTGGTGCGCCAGGCGGAGAACCAGTAGAAGACCAGCCCATAGGCCACAGCGATCAGGATCGGGGTCAGTAACGTCATGGCGTGAATATGGGGCGCGCGGCGCGCGGCGGCAATCGAAATCACCCCAAAATGAGCGTCAGCGCCATCATCAGCGTGAAGGCCAGGGTCACGATCACGCCGACATGGGACGGATCGACTTCGGCGCTGGCCTCGGGCAGCAGTTCCGAGAAGATCATCCACAGCATCGCGCCCGCCGCCAGCCCCAAGCCCACAGGCAGGAGGGGCGCGAAAGACAGAACGAACAGAAACGCAGGCACGGCCAGCAGCGGCTGCGGGACCGAGGACAGGATCGACCACCAGGCCGCCTTGCCGACCGAGGCCCCGCGCGGCACCATCACCAGCGCAATCGCCAGCCCTTCGGGCACGTTATGCAGTGCGATTGCGATGGTGATGAAATCGCCCAATTCGCGCCCGCCGCCATAGGCCACACCCACGCCCACGCCTTCGGCGGCGGAATGGGCCGTCATCACCCCCATGATCAGCATGATCTTGAGCGCATCCGCGCCCTTGGTATCGGCGATGGAGACATCCGAGCGCCCGTCGAGCCACCTCTTCGCAAGCCAGATCCCCAAGAGACCGAGCAAAAGCCCCAGCAGCGTGCGCGGTTGTGACAGCTCGAACCCTTCGAGCACGAGCTGGAAGGTCGCAGCCAGCATCAACCCGGCCGCCAGCGCATTGCCCATTGCAAGGCTGCGCGGCGTGATGGAGCGTATCGCCAGAAGTGGCAACGCCCCGAGCCCAGTGGCGAGCGCCGTGATCGCGGCTGCGATAAAGACGAGGAGGAGAGTCGGATCTGACATGTGTTTCTCAACTTAGAATTATTCTAATATATATGGAGAGGCTGATCTGTCAAAGCGTTTCATCGCTGCGAGCGTCAGCGCAAAGCGCTTCGCGCGGTCCTTGCCTGATCTTTCAGCGGTCAATCGGGCAGATGCGTCGTGAATATCTGCGCAATCGCGATGTTTCAGGCGCGTGTCGTTGTCTTTGGGATCGGTCATGGCGACCCCGGCAGGATTCGAACCTGCAACCTGCCCCTTAGGAGGGAGTTATTCATCCTTGATTTCCTTCTTTGTTTTCCGTGTTTTAGATGATTTTTTCTTTGCTGTCTGTACAGGCTTCGTACGAAAACGCGCCCTGATGGCGGCTTCATCGGTCTCCGCATGAGCATAGATACGCATCGGCAGATTAGGGTCAGACCACCGCCCCGCCTTGGCCGCTGTCACCGGGTCAACACCCTGCCGGACCACCAGTTCTGTGAAGAACGCATGCCTCCCGGCGGGATGCGCCGAAAGATATGGGATACCCGCACGCTTGCAGATCGTCTTCCAGCGGTTGTTATAGCCGGTCGGGCTGCCGTAACCGAAAACACGGGGCGACAGGAGCTGTCCGGTTTTCAGGTTCTTGGGCCGCTTCGGCTGCAAAGCCTCAAGCTCAGCCATCATTTCAGGTGAAACTGTAATCCAGCTCTCGGCATGACCTTTCTGAGCCTTGATGCGAACTTCACAGGTTTCGGGCCTCAAATCGTCCGGCTCAATGGATATCGCCTGATCAATCCGCGCCGCCGTCTCGAACATGAAGCGCACCATAGCGGCGTTGTAGGGATCAGCCTCCGCACAAAACGCCTCGATCCATTTGCGCGTTGCCGGAATGCGCTCTACCCGACTGGTTTTCTGCCTCCGCTGATCCTGGGCAATGCGCTCGAACTTGTCATACCGTTTGACCCGCAGGAGTGGCGTCCCCTTGAACTCGTGGGCATTGTTAATGACCGCTCGCGCCGGAGTCACGATCTCTCGCCACCAGGTATCTGTGCAGGCCTTCGGTTTCAGTTTGGGGCCGAGGCTTTTCAAAAGCGCACCGGTGATTTCGCCAAGCGGCAAGTCCCCAATCTCTTCAAGGATCGGCAATAGTTGTCGGGCCGTCTGTCGGGTTGGTGGGTAGATTTCAACAGCATCGGCGAACCGCAGAGTGCGCTCTTCCCCAAATACATATTGGCGGACCTGAAGGTCGGTCTCATCCCTTATCCAGTCCCTTGCGCCAGCTTCAGTAGTCGCTCGCGTGCTTTGGCGATATGGACCGGCGATCGGTCGACCGTTGTATTCGACCCACCCCTTGACCCAGTAGACCGAGCCGCGTTTGTAGATTTCGAGCGGCACTTTTGGTTCTCCGTAAGAATTCTATCCATTTGTGATGGCGTGATGATCATCGCGTTGCCGAGCTTAAAGCGCGCCTCCAAGCGGTTCGCATGTTCTCGTAGCGTCCGCTCAGCGATTTCGATCCCTCTGGACGAGAGGACTTCAACCCATTGGGCAGGTGTCATTCCGCTATCAAGAATCTCGGAGCCACAGGACGGCAACTGATGACGCGTCATCTTGTGTCACCTAAAATTGGCGCTTGCCGGTCTCTGCGGCAGACCCGGAGGACTGAAAGAGCTTTTCCATTTGCTCGGAGGTCAGAAGCATCAGTCTTCCGATCTGGTGAAACTCACCAATTTCGCGTGCTCTCGTCCGGATCAGTCTTGGGGAGACATGCACGCCATGACTTTTGAGAGCTTTGCTCCAAGCCTCCGGGGTTTGACCTTCAGATAGAAAATTCGACATCTTTTCCTCGTACACTTACAGGTTTCTGCAAACATTCCACGGCATTGGGGCGATGTCGACAAGTTCTTGCAAAGATCAAAAATGTCGGTAATTTCGTTCCGATTCACTCAGGAGAAGTTATGTCCAAACTCGGAATTTTGCCCCCAGACACAAGAACACCAGAAGATTTGCTCCGGGGTGAGCGCGACGAGAATGAGCGTATTGCCGGGGAGGCGATGCAAGATCGATTCGCGCCAGAAGGCGCGATACATGACAATCTGCGCAACTATCGAGTTCGGCTAGGCTTCACAAAGCAGCAGATGGCTGAAGTTCTAGAAGTGACCCCACGAACCTACTATGCCTATGAAGAGGGTCACAGAGCAGTGCCCACACCGGCCATTGCTCACCTGGCTATCCTGACCGGGGGCGATCTGAACGAGATCATCTTAGGCCGCCCCGCACCACGCAGCGGTAGGGCTGCACAAGTGGCGATTGATGAAGCTATAGTGGTTT
>PXDM01000320.1 GCA_003565055.1 Paracoccaceae bacterium | reverse complement strand
CACCACTGCAATCGAGGCGAGCCACATCAGCACCGGAAAGCTCAATTGCCAATAGGGCAGGCCCTGCGCGAGCACTATTTTGTCCGGGGCCCAACTGCTCAGCGCGTAGAGCTGGCCGCTGATCAGTTCCGCGAGCACGAAGACGCGTTCATCCCCCGACACGCTGGTTGCGCGCAGACTGCGCTGCGGGCGCTCGATCAACGCGGCGAGCAGTTCGGGTTCGGGCAACAAGCCTTGCTGATCGGACGCGTCATATTGTGTGAGCGAGTCGCCCCGCTGGTTGATGAGATAGGTGATCTTGTCGCGCGCCTCGGTCACGGGCGGCGGGGAGATCGCGTCGAACCTGTCGCGCGCGATGGAGATGGAGATGAAGCCCAGAAGATCATCGCCCTCAAAGACCGGGCGATTGGCGATCACGACCGCGCGGCGCGACACGACCCCATCGGGCTGGAACGAGAAAGACGGCAGGGGATGGCTCAGCGCATATTGAAAATCTGCCGATTCAGCGAAATCGACAAAGGCATTGGCCGAAGAGCAGGTCATCTGACCTTCGACGCTGATGAACCCGGCGAAGCTGTAAAAGCCCGAACCCTCGATATAGTCTGCGAGATGCGCCGAGCAGGCCGCCGGATCGTCGAGCCGGTCCTTGACCTCGACCCCCAGCCGCAGGGCCGAGAGCATGGCGCTTTCCAGAAGCGCGCGCGGCCCGGACACGGAATCCACGGTCCGCGCCAGAAGCGCTTCCTGCGCGGCTTGCTCCTGCGCTTCCCAGCTCTTGTATTCTGAATAGACCGCAATGGAGCCCAGAGGCGCCAGCGCCAGCGTCAGCAAGGTTGCCAAGCGGGTTGCCAGTCCATTGCGAAGCTTGGGCACGAATGCGGTCCTATTCTTTTATTCTTACAAGCGATCCGGTGCCAGCGCCATCACGGCCGAGACGGACTCATCGGTGGGATCGCCCACCTCTTCGGCTTCGAGATGCATCAGTTTGGCGAGCATCGCGCGTCCACGATTGGCGCGGCTCTTGATCGTGCCCGGCGCACAGCCGCAGGTCGCCGCCGCCTCTTCGACCGAGAAGCCCAGCGCGCCCACCAGCAGCACTGCCTCGCGCTGCGCCACAGGCAGTTGCCGCAGCGCATCATTGAGCTCCTGCATCGCGAGCCTGCCATCATGATCGGGCTTGGAAGTCAGCCGCGCGGCAATCGCACCGTCGCTGTCGGACACTTCCCGCGCACGCTTGCGCATCACCGACAGGAAGGTGTTGCGCAGGATCGTGAACAGCCAGGCGCGCAGGTTCGTGCCCTCATTATAGAGGTGAAACTTGCTCCATGCTTTAAGCACGGTTTCCTGCACCAGATCATCCGCAGCCGCGTGATCGCCCGTCAGGCCGCGCGCAAAAGCGCGCAGCGCAGGCAGGTGCGTGACGATATCCTCGCGCGCGTCAGCGGTCGCTGCACGCAAATTTTCTTCGCTCATGCCTTGTCCGATCCGCTGGAGCTCTCTTGCTTGCGCAACGCCGCCAGGAGTTCTGTCAGCGTGTCGGGCAACTCTTCCGAAGCCGTTTCGGAATAAAGTCGCTTGAGATTGGCGTCGATCTGCTGCGCGACATCGGGCGGCACTGCACCGCCGCTCTTGTCTTTGGGGTCTGTACTTGCCATCTGGTGCTCATCACTCTTGGTCAATTCTGCAAGTCTTATACGCTCCCACATCACAGGACAAAAAAACTTGCACATTCCGGAACCGAACGCCGTTTGTGGCGTTGCGGTTCCATCATTCACAAAGAAACTTGCCCTTATGTGCGAAAAATCTACTGATCAGCCTAACCTGATCCGAACACTGCCCATAGACAAGAGGGACCACATGTCGAAATCGCTGCAGATTGCCAAAGAACTGCCCTACCTGCGTCGCTATGCGCGCGCGCTCACGGGGTCGCAGACCTCCGGGGATCGGTATGCGGCTGCAACGCTCGAAGCGATCTTGCACGATCGCGCCCTGCTGGACGATGACCTCGCGCCCAGACTGGCGCTGTTTCAGGCCTTTCACACCGTCTGGCAGAGCACTGGCGCGCCATTCGAGGGCGATGAGGTCGAAGGTATCGAGGCCCGCGCGCAGGACCTGCTGGCGCAACTGACCGCGAATACGCGCGAGGCGCTGTTGCTGCGCGCGCTCGAAGAGTTTTCCTTCCCCGATATCGGCAAGATCATCGGCGTGTCGGAAGACGAGGCGCGCGAATTGGTGGCCATCGCCTATCATGAAATGTCGCGCTCCGTGCAGGGCCGCGTGCAGATCATCGAGGATGAGCCGCTGATCGCACTCGATCTCAAGAGCATCGTGACCGATATGGGCCATGACGTGACGGGCATCGCGCGCACGCATCAGGAGGCCGTGACGCTGGGCAAGCGTGAGCAGCCTGACCTGATCCTCGCGGATATCCATCTCGCCGATGACAGTTCCGGCATCGAGGCTGTGGGCGAATTGATGAAGGATTACCCCGACATCCCGGTGATCTTCATCACCGCCTATCCCGAACGGCTCCTGACGGGCGAGAAGCCGGAACCGGCCTTCCTGATCCCGAAGCCGTTTCAGGAAGATCAGGTGCGCTCGGCCGTGTCGCAGGCGATGTTCTTCGCCTCGACCAAGACCCTGCAAGCCTGAGGCGGCCATGGAGAGGGCGCGACAATGACGGAGCCCGGTTCGGCCTGCGCGACATGCGGTCTGCGCAATCAACCGGCCTTTACCGATTTCACGCCGGCCGAGCTTGCCTTCATGCAGCAATTCCGGGTCGGGGAGACGCATCTGCGGGCCGGTGAGGTGCTCTATCATGAGGGCGACAGTCTCGACCTGTTCTACACCGCCAAGGAAGGTCAGGGCGCGCGCTACAAGCATCTGCCCAATGGCGACCGCCAATTGGTGAATTTCGTCTTCCCCGGTGACACGATCGGATTGCAGGGCGCGCTGGCGGATGATGCCGCCTACACAGTTGCCGCGGCCAGCAATATGGTGCTGTGCACCTTCCGGCGGACCCGGCTGAACGAGATCTTCACTCATAGCCCTGACCGGGGCTATGCGCTGGTGTGGATTTCGGCGAGTGAAGAGCATTTTCTGGGCGAGATCATCGCGACTCTGGGCCAGCGCACTGCGCAGCAGCGCATGGCCTGGGCGTTTCTGAAGATCCACAGCCGCCTGAGTGATCTGGGGCTGGCGCAGGGCGATGCGGTGCCGTTTCCCTTTCGCCAGCGCGATCTCGCCGATGCGCTCGGGCTGTCGCTCGTGCATACCAACAAGACGCTTGCGAGCCTGCGCCCGCATGCGCTCTGGCAGGACGGGCTGCTCACGCTCCCCAACCGTCAGGCGCTGTCCGATATCGCGATGCTGGATCAGGACCAGCCCCCGCCGCGCCCGCTTTTGTGACACTCCGGGCCGCGCGGAGGGAACCGCGCCATGCCCGCCCGCGTTCACTTTATGTCACAAATTCAGGAGACTATCATGAACGCGAATTACTCTGGCTTTCTCGGGCTGATCCATCTGGCACTCGTCGTCTGGGCGGCTGTGTCGATCCTCGGATCTGGCGGCAGCACGGGACAAAAGGTTCTGTGGATCCTGCTTGTGCTGCTCTTCCCGGTTGTGGGTCTGATCATCTGGCTGATCGCGGGGCCTAAAAAGACCTGACCGGCGACGGGCCGGAACGCATGGGGAACATTTGCATTGACGGGGGCTTGCAGCGCGCTACAGACTCGCTGCATGGACGCCCCGGTTCTTCTCTGGTTCAAACGTGATCTGCGCATCACCGACCACCCGGCCCTCGCTCTGGCCGGGTCGCGCATTTTGCCTGTCTACATCATCGAGCCCGAGCTCTGGCAGCAACCCGATGTCTCGGCCCGCCACTGGGACTTCACCCGCGAGGCGCTCCACAGCCTGCGCGCGGAGCTTGCCGGGCTCGGCCAGCCGCTGATCACCTGCTGGGGCGAGGCAGTGGCGCAGCTTTCGCGGCTCTGCGCGCGCCACAAGATCACGCGGATCCTCAGCCATGAAGAGACCGGCAATGGCTGGACCTATGCACGCGACCAGCGCGTGGCCGCATGGGCGCGTTCTGCAGGCATCGACTGGGTGGAGCTGCCGCAATCGGGCGTGGTGCGGCGGCTTGCCTCGCGCGATGGCTGGCAAGGCGCGCACAACCGCTTCATCCGGCAGGGGATCGCCGCCACGCCGCCCGCGCTGGAGCCTGTCCAGACCAGCGATCTGGCGGACCATCTGCCCGAAGCACGTGGCTTGCGCCTTGCGCCCGACACGTGCCCACATCGCCAGAATGGCAGCCACCGCGCCGCGCGCCAACTCCTCGACAGTTTCCTCACCAGCCGGGGCGAAAGCTATCGCCGCGCCATGTCCTCGCCGCTGAGCGCCGAACGCGCCTGTTCGCGCCTCTCGCCCTATCTGGCGCTGGGCGTGCTCTCGGTGCGCGAGGTGGAACTGGCCCGCCAGCAAGCCCGCGCCGACCATGGCACGCGCGGCAACTGGGGCGAGGCGCTCAACAGTTTCGCCAAACGCCT
>PXDM01000030.1 GCA_003565055.1 Paracoccaceae bacterium | reverse complement strand
GGCCAGTTGACGCATGTAATCGCGCATCGCCTCGCGCAGCTCTTCCATCAACTCGGCCACTTCCGCCGGGTCCGCCCCACTGCGCACGGCCTCGTCGAGCCGCTCCTGCGCGCGGCGCAGACGCTCGCGCGCATCGGCAAGATCGCCCTCTTCCAGCAGCACCGCCAGATCCCACATCCGCTGCGCCAGATCATCGCGCAGTTCCTCGTCCATCGCGCCATGATCAAGGCTCGCAAGGAGGATCTCGCGCGTGTCCATGAAGCGCGTGCGCGCCTCCTCCGAGCGGAACGCGTCCTCGGGGTGGTGGCCAATGGCGCGCATCAACGCACCCACGCGCGGCGCATTCTCACGCGTCCAGAGAAGATCGCGCCGCAATTCGATCACCGCCGCCGCCATCGGGTCAAAGAACCGCCGCCCCGGCAGAATCATGGGCGTTGCAGCGCTCTCGCCCTGCTGCCCGCGCGCGTCCTCCACTGCGAAAGCGACCGTCACCGGCAGATTGGCCCAAGGGTGCTGAGAGAAATCCTCGATGAAGGCGTCCTCGATCTCGGTGCGCGAACCTGAAGTCGGCATGGGCAGCGGCACGCTCAGCGCTTCGCGGTCCTCGGGCGCCAGCGCGAGCCCGTAGCGGCGATCCACCTCATCGAGGTCAAGCGCCACGCGCACTTCACCGCCTGTCACACCATAGTCATCGCTGGCGGTGAAATCCTGCCGCATCACGCCGCCGCGCTCGCGTTCAGCCACCCCGACCAATTCCACTTCGGGCGGCTGGTCGATCAGGGCGATGACTTCCCAGTCGCGCCCGGCAGGCCCACGGATCGACAGACGGCCCGAGCGCTCGATCTCGAAATCCTGCGCCATGTCTGCCGGATCGAAGTCGTCGCGTTCTGACAGGCTTTCATGCACGGACATCACGCCCTGTTGGCCATAGAAGCGCACCGTCACGCGACTGCCCTGCGGCAATTGCAGGCTGGTGCGATCAACTTCATTGAGATAGAGGCTCGGCCGCCCGGTATAGCCCGGCGGCTGCACCCAGGCTTCCCAGCTTGGCCCCAGCGCCACAGCCTCGGCGCGGCTTGGCACTTGCGCAATCTCGGTAATCTCGGCCACGCGCGAGGGTGCCCCGAACAGCACGGCCACCGCAAACCCTGTCAAGGCGATATAGCGCAGCCCGAAGCGGTCATAGGCCGCGAGCCGCAGATTACCGGGCACTGTCCGCGCCTGCGCGATCCGGGCCTGCATCCGCGCCAGATGCGCCATCCAGACAGCGCGTGACGCGTCATCTTCGGCCCCGATGGCCTGTTCATCGGCCAATGTCGAGAGCGGACGTCCGGGCATCGCGGCATCGAGCCGTGCCGCCGCATCGGCCCGCGTCGGCAAGCGCAATCGCCATGCCCCGTAGAGAAGCGTCCCCAGCAGCGCCAGAAGCGCCGCAAAAGCCACCCACATCGCAACTGTGCCCGAAAGCGCATCCTGCACCCCGAGCCCGAGTGCCGCCATGCAGGCCAGCGCCAAGGTGGTGAAGGGCCAAAAGGCGCGCGCCAGCCGCTCCGCCCAGAGCCCCGTCTGCGTGCCGCGCAGGGCGCGGGTCAGGGCGGGCGGTGTCTCGGGACTGCGTTTGCGTCGGATCATGCGCGCTCGATTACGGGGTCGGTGACTCTAGCCATGACGGTAACGTATCGCGGTTGAGGATTTCGTCAAAGGACGGACGCGCCCGAATGACAGCATATTGATCGCCATGCACCAGAACCTCCGGAATCAGCGGCCTTGTGTTATATTCCGAGGCCATGACCGCACCGTAAGCGCCTGCCGAGCGGAAAGCGACCAGATCACCGGGCGCGAGCGGCGGCAAGCTGCGCTGGCGTGCGAAAGTGTCGCCAGTCTCGCAGACCGGGCCGACGATATCGACCGGGCGCTGGTCCGTGGCGGCCTGTGCCTCAAGCACCGGGACGATATCGTGATGCGCGCCATACATGGCCGGGCGGATCAGGTCATTCATCGCGGCATCAAGGATCAGGAAATCGCGCCCCTCGCCTTGTTTGAGGTAGAGCACCGAGGCCACGAGAATCCCCGCATTGCCTGCGATCAACCGGCCCGGCTCGATCTCGATCTCGACATCGAGATCACCGAGCACCCGACGGATCATCGCGCCATAGTCCAGCGGCAAGGGCGGGGTTTCATTGGACCGCGTGTAGGGTATCCCCAAGCCGCCCCCCAGATCGAGACGGCGGATCCTGTGGCCATCGGCGCGCAACTCCCGCGTCAGATCGGCGATCTTGGTGAAAGCGGTCTCGAATGGCGCAAGATCGGTCAGCTGACTGCCGATATGCACATCGATCCCCACAACCTCGATCCCCGGCAGGCGCGCGGCTTCCGCATAGACGTCGCGGGCGCGCGCAATGGGGACGCCGAATTTGTCCTCCTTGCGACCTGTGGCGATCTTCTCATGGGTTTTCGCATCCACATCCGGGTTCACGCGCAAGGTGATGGGCGCGGTCTTGCCCAGACCCGAAGCGACGTCTGACAGGACGCGCAATTCCTCGGCCGATTCGACATTGAACTGCCGGATGCCATGGGTCAGCGCATAGGCCATTTCCGCGCGCGTCTTGCCCACGCCGGAAAACACGATCCGTTCGCCCGGCACGCCTGCCGCCTGCGCGCGGCGATACTCGCCGCCCGAGACCACATCCATGCCAGCACCCAAATCCCCGAGCGTGCGCAGCACCGCCTGATTGGAGAGCGACTTGATCGCGAAACAGACCAGATGATCGAGCCCCGCAAGCGCCTCCTGAAACAGCCGGAAATGCCGCGTCAGGGTGGCGGTGGAATAACAGTAGAAGGGCGTGCCGACATGAGCGGCGATTTCGGTCAGGGTCACGTCTTCGGCATGCAGCACACCGTCGCGATAAAGGAAATGATCCATGGGGCAGGCTTTCGGTCAGGCGTCAGGCCGGGGCGCAAGCGTGGTGTGCCTCCGGCGGGAGTATTTGGAGCAAGAAAATGTCAGCTGTCAGGCTTCGAGCGCAGAAATAGGTAGAGCGGCACCCCGCAGGACACACCGATGCAGAAGGTCGCGGGGATCGCTAGGAGGCCCAGATAGCGCCGCCTCTGCCATGTCTCCACCAGCACGAAGACTGTCAGCGCGACTGCCGCAATCGTCAGGTCCCACACAAGGCCCGAGGTCGCGGCATTGGCATGCCATGCGTCGACCATCGCCATGAGCGACCATTCGTTTTCCACAAACCATGTGATGAACCAATACATCGGATGGATCGTGCCCCAGATCGCGAGCGCGAGATAGAGCATGCGCAGCGGGCTCATAGTCGCCCGCTCACGCCGATGCGCGCTTCGCCCGACATGCTCACGCCGGGGCTGGGTGTGGGCGCTTGCGGGGGGGCTTCCGCGCCGCAAGCCACAAGGGTCATTAGCGCAATCAGGGCTGCATATTTCATCCCAAAACCTCTTTCCAGCGCGCGATCTGAGCGCGGACATTTGCAGGCGCCGTGCCGCCGTAACTGGTGCGGCTGGCGACGGAATTCTGCACCCCCAGCACAGAATAGACGGCTTGGGTGATTTCGCCATGGATTTTCTGCATCTCCGCCAGCGACAGATCCGGCAGATCGCAGCCCTTGTCCTCAGCCAGTTTCACGAGACTGCCGGTGACATGATGCGCCTCGCGGAACGGCAGGTTCAATTCGCGCACCAGCCAGTCGGCAAGGTCGGTCGCGGTGGAAAACCCGCTGCTGGCGGCGGCTTCGAGTGCGGCGCGATTGGCGGTCAGGTCGCTGACCATGCCTTCCATTGCCGCAAGCCCCAGGAGCAGATTGTCGGCGGCGTCAAAGACCTGTTCCTTGTCTTCCTGCATGTCCTTGGAATAGGTCAGCGGCAGGCCCTTCATCACTGTGAACAGCGCCACCGTCGCGCCCAGAATGCGCCCAAGCTTGGCACGCAGGAGCTCCGCCGCATCGGGGTTGCGCTTCTGCGGCATGATGCTGGAGCCGGTCGAGAAGCGATCCGACATGCGCACGAAGCGAAATTGCGCCGAGGACCAGATCACCAGTTCTTCGGCAAAACGCGACAGATGCATTGCGCAAATCGAGGACGCGCTCAGGAATTCCAGCGCGAAATCGCGATCCGCCGTGGTGTCGAGCGAATTGGCCGTGGGCCGGTCAAAGCCCAAAGCGGTGGCCGTCATATGGCGGTTGATGGGGAAGGAGGTCCCCGCCAGCGCCGCAGCCCCCAAGGGGCATTCATTCATGCGCGCGCGCGCGTCGATGAAGCGGGAGCGGTCGCGCGCGAACATCTCGACATAGGCGAGCATGTGATGGCCCCAGGTCACCGGCTGCGCGGTCTGCAGATGGGTGAAGCCGGGCATGACCCAATCCGCGCCTGCCTCGGCCTGCGCGAGAAAGGCGCGCATCAGTGCCTCCAGCCCTGCAATCGCCGCGTCGCATTGATCGCGCACCCAGAGCCGGAAATCGAGCGCCACCTGATCATTGCGCGAGCGCGCCGTGTGCAGGCGGCCCGCAGGCGCGCCGATGATCTCG
>PXDM01000200.1 GCA_003565055.1 Paracoccaceae bacterium | reverse complement strand
GGCACAGTTTTCTTCGTCAAAGAGCACCTGCGCAACTTCGCCCCGCACCAGCTGCGCGCGGCTTGTTGCGAGTGCAGGGCGCAAATAGGCCCGCGCCGCCGACCAGCGCTGGCCCTGCCAGATCGTGGCTTCCAACGCACCGAAGCCTTCCTGCTGCGCACCGTTATAGTCCTCGGTCACCGGGTAGCCCGCCTGCGCGCCCGCTGCGATGAACGCATCAAAGAGCGGATTGGCGCGACTGCCCCGGCTGACATGCAACGGCCCGCCCTGCCCGCGCCACGCGGACGCCGCGCCACCATGCCAGTTTTCCATGCGCTTGAAATAGGGCAGCACATCCGCATAGCGCCAGCCTGTCGCGCCCTGATCGGCCCAATGGTCATAATCGCAGGCATGGCCGCGCACATAGACCATGCCGTTGATGCTCGATGAGCCACCAATGACCCGGCCCCGCGGGCAGGCCAGCACACGCCCGCCCAGATGCGGCTCGGGCTCGGTCTGGAACCCCCAGTCATAGCGGCGCATGTTCATCGGGTAAGACAGCGCGCCGGGCATCTGGATGAAGGGGCCTGCATCGGTGCCGCCCGCTTCCACGACCAGCACGGAATACCCGGCCTCGGCCAGCCGGTAGGTCACAGCGCAGCCGCCAGAGCCAGCGCCGACGACGATGTAATCGGCCTCAAGCATGGGCCTTCCGCCTGCGTGATGCGCGCGGGCCGCAAGGCCCGCCGAAAGAAAAGGTGTCGCGCCCCGTCAGGGGCGCGTCCGCCAGATCACGCGGTTCAATAGGGCGCATCGACATCCCCGAGCCCCAGATAGACCGACTTGACCCGCGTGTAATGCTCCAGCGCCGCATGCCCGTTCTCGCGCCCGTAGCCCGAGGCCTTCACCCCGCCGAAAGGCATCTCCACAGGCGTCAGGTTATAGGCATTGATCCAGCACGTGCCCGCCTGCAGCCGCCCGATGACCCGATGCGCGCGCGCCAGATCGCGGGTGAACACACCTGCCGCCAGCCCGAATTCCGTGGCATTGGCGCGCGCGATAACCTCGTCTTCCTCGTCAAAATCCAGCACCGCCATGACCGGCCCAAAGACCTCTTCGCGCGCCAGCGTCATGCTGTCCGTGACATCGGCAAAGACCGTCGGCGCCATGAACGCGCCCGGACGCTCCAGCCGCGCGCCACCACAGACCAGCCGCGCCCCCTCAGCCTTCGCGCCCGCAACATAACCCAGCACGCGCGCCAGATGCGCTTCCGAGATCAGCGGCCCCAGTTGCGTCGCCTCATCCAGCGGATCGCCCCCAACGATCTTGGCCGTGCGCGCCGCCAGCCGCTGCAGAAACGCCGGTTTGACCGCGCGATGCGCGAAAACCCGCGTCCCGTTCGAGCAGATCTGCCCCGAAGAGTAGAAATTCGCCAGCATCGCCGCGCCTACGGCATTGTCGAGATCGGCGTCGTCGAAAATGATCAGCGGCGATTTGCCGCCCAATTCCATCGTCACGGGCTTGAGCGCCGCGCCCGCGGCTGCCGCCACCTTGCGCCCGGTCGGCACGGAGCCTGTGAGCGACAGCTTCGCCACGCGCGGGTCCGAGGCCAGCGCCGCCCCTACGCCACCGCGCCCCTGCAGCACATTGAACAGCCCCGCGGGCAGACCCGCTTCCGCGAAGATCTCGGCCAAGGCCAGCGCCGAAAGCGGGGTCATTTCCGAGGGCTTGAAGACCATTGCATTGCCGAAGGCCAGCGCGGGCGCGGCTTTCCAGCAGGCGATCTGGATCGGGTAATTCCACGCCCCGATGCCTGCACATACGCCCAGCGGCTCGCGCAGCGTATAGGCCATGTCGCGCCCCAGCGGGATGGTCTGGCCGGTGACCGTCGCCGCAAAGCCTGCGAAATATTCCAGCGCATCCGCGCCCGAGGCCGCATCCGCGACCAGCGTTTCCTGCAAGGGCTTGCCTGTGTCGAGCGTCTCCAGCTCCGAGAGCGCACGATTGCGCGCACGCAACAGCGCCGCCGCGCGCTGCAGGATGCGCCCGCGCTCGACGGGCGCACGCGCGGCCCAGTCGGCTTGCGCGGCAAGGGCTGCGTCCAACGCGCGGTCGATCAGGGCAGGCGTCGCCTCATGCAGCCGCGCGATGACCTCGCCGGTCGCGGAAAAAACGCTTTCGATCACATCGCCCGTCGGGTCCTCGGCCCATGTGCCGGAAATGAAGTGGCTGGCTTTCGGTTGCGCTCTCATGCCCCGCCCCCCTTGATCGCGGCCTGAAGCCAATCCTCGACCAATGCCGCCGCGCGCGTGCCATCAGGCTCACCCTGGCCCAGCGCCTCGCGCAGATAGACGCCGTCAATCATCGCCGCTGCGGCTTCGGCCAGATCCGGGGCGCGCGGCCCGGCCAGCAGGCGCAGCGCGTGGCGCAGATTGCTGCGCAGCCGCACCTGATAGAGACGCAGCAACCGCTCCGCCGCCGGGTTGCGCTGCGCCATGACGTAGAAATTCAGCCAGGCGGCCACCACTTCGCGGCGGAAATTGCTGCCGGTGAAGGACACGCGGATCAAGGCGCGCAGCCGCGCCTCGGCTGTGTCGCTCGCAACCAGCGCGCCGCGGATCTCGGCCCCATAGACCGACAGGAGATGACGCATCGCGGCCAGAAACATCTGATCTTTCGAGCCAAAGTAATGATGCGCGAGCGCCGGGGACATGCCCGCGCGCTTCGCGATCCGGCTCACGGTCACATCCAGCGCACCGGTCTGACCGATCTCGATAATTGCGGCCTTGATCAGCGCGTCGCGCCTGATAGGCTCCATCCCTAGCTTCGGCATGGCAAATCCTGAATCTTTTGCGTCAGTTTTTGTTGCATCCTGCCTAGCCGATTGTTTATTGACTGGTCAATCAAGAAAAGAAACAACAGTGAGAGAACGCCCCATGACACGACGCCTGTCCCCTGCCCTGCTCGCCGCGAGCCTGCTCGCAACCCCGGCTTTCGCTGAGTGCGACAGAATCACATTCTCGGATGTCGGCTGGACCGATATCACGGCGACCACGGCGGTGGCGACGACGCTCCTCGACGCGCTCGGCTACACGACAAACACGCTCGTCCTGTCCGTGCCGGTCACCTATGCCTCGATGGCCAATGGCGATGTCGATGTGTTCCTCGGCAACTGGATGCCCACGATGGAGGCCGACATCGCCCCCTTCCGCGAGGCCGGGACCGTGGACACCGTGCGCCGCAATCTGGCGGGCGCGAAATACACGCTCGCCACGAACAGCCACGGTGCCGCGCTCGGGATCAGTGATTTCGCGGATATCGCCACGCAGGCCGAGGCGCTGCAAAACCGGCTCTACGGGATCGAGCCGGGCAATGACGGCAACCGGCTGATCCTCGACATGATCGAGGCCGATGCGTTCGGCCTGAGCGGCTTCGAGCTGGTCGAGAGCTCCGAGCAAGGCATGCTCGCGCAGCTTGCCCGCGCGGATCGGCGCGGCGAGCCGGTGATCTTTCTGGGCTGGGAACCGCATCCGATGAATGCCAATTTCGACATGACCTATCTCGAAGGCGGCGATGACTGGTTCGGCCCTGATTTCGGCGGGGCGGAAGTCTTCACCAATACCCGCGCCGGGCTGGTCGAGGAATGCCCCAATCTCGGCGCGCTGCTGAACAATCTCGACTTCACGCTGGAGATGCAAAACGAGATCATGGGCGCGATCCTCGATGACGGAACCGCCCCAGAGGCAGCCGCACGCGCCTGGCTCGCGGCCAATCGCGACGCGCTTGCGCCCTGGCTCGACGGGGTTGAGACCCGCGATGGCGGCGATGGTCTGGAAGCGGTGCACGCCGCGCTCGACTGAGCCGCCCGGCCCGCCCGCATGACGGAGGATACGCGTGTCTGACAGCCTGACCCGCCCCATCACGGAAAATAAAATCCCCGTCGGGCGCAGCATCTCTGCTGCTTTCGACTGGCTGCAGGACAGTTTCGTGACTGGCTTCGACGCGCTCGAGGCGGGCTTGCGCAGCATGATCGGTCTCCTGGGTCAGGCGCTGCAAAGCCCGCATCCTTTCGTGATCATCGCGGCGTTCGGCGCGCTCACCTTCGCGCTGCAACGCCGCCTCGTGCCGGTCGTGATCGTCGCGGCCTGTCTGCTTTTCGCGCTCAATCAGGGCTATTGGGTGCTGACCATGCAAACGCTGACGCTGGTGCTGGCCTCCTGCGTGGTCTGCATGGGCGTGGGCGTGCCGCTCGGCATCTATGCCGCACATCACCCGCGCTTCTACCGCGCGCTGACGCCCGTGCTCGACCTGATGCAGACGCTGCCGGTTTTCGTCTATCTGATCCCGGTTCTCGTGCTCTTCGGGCTGGGCATGGTGCCGGGGCTGGTCGCGACTGTGATCTTCGCCATGCCCGCCGCAATCCGGCTCACGGAACTCGGCATCCGCTCGACGCCGAAAGCACTCTCGGAAGCCGCCACATCCTTCGGCGCGACGACTCGCCAGCGCATCCTCAAGGTCGAGCTGCCCTATGCCTTCCCGCAGATCATGGCGGGGCTGAACCAAACGATCATGCTGTCGCTCTCG
>PXDM01000023.1 GCA_003565055.1 Paracoccaceae bacterium | reverse complement strand
GCCGTAACCGCCATAGGGCGGATGGCTGTGCGCGGCATCGCCGGCGATGAACACCCGCTGCTTGCGGTAAGTGTTGGCGTAGGCGATACGCAGATCCCAAAACCCGACATAGTCGAATTCCACGCCGAACTCGGCGCCCACCGCGCGGTGCAGGTAAGACTCGAAGTCGAAATTTTCCGCCGTGGTATCGGCTGGAACCGGCGCGTGGAAAAAGAATGTTCCTTCCAGATCGACGCGCCCGAAGAACAGCCAGTAGCCGTCGAGATCGGGGTGGAGGACATTGTAGAACTGCTTGTTGGTAAAGCGTTCAAGCATCTGGTGCAACCTGGGCGCGCGAAAGACCAGAAGGACCATCTTCTTGTCGTGCTCGCGCCGCGTCTCGGTGATCGCGGCGCCGTCGCGCACCACCGAGCGGCTGCCATCGCAGCCCACCAGATAGCGCCCGCGCAGGGTCATGGTCGCGTCGCCCTCCTTGGCGTCGGCGGTAACGCTCACACCCGCTTCGTCCTGAGCCAGCTCGGTCGCCGTCCAACCGAAGTGAAGCGTCACGCCGGGCACCTGCGCGGCGCGGGCACGCAACACTTCTTCGGTCCGGTACTGGGGCAGGCGTTCATTGTCGCGCGCATAGAAGGGGCGCACGAGTTCACGCTGGAGCCAGTCGTAATGATAGCCCGACAGCAAGGTTCCATAACAGGTCAGCCCTCCGATACCGTGACCGCGCGGCACCGTACGCGCCGCGCGCAGCGCCTCCTCGCAGCCCCAGGCATGGATATGTTCCATCGTGCGCTGGGTCAGGTTCTGGCCCTTGGGCACAGGCTGCGGGGTGGCGTACCGCTCTATGACGGCCACGCTGCGGCCACGCTGCCCTAACTCAATCGCAAGCCCCATTCCCACAGGGCCGCCGCCCACGATCACGACATCAGTGCTTGGCTCGCTCATGGCTTCCTCGTTTCCTCGCGCATTCTTCCGCTACAGTCCTGCTGGAGCATGGGAGGGACTGTACCGGCGCGGTACGGTCGAGCTTGCCCCCCATGCAACCAGCCGCTTCTCTAGTCCTTCGCCAGGCCGAAGAAATCCTGTGCATTGCGGAAGGAGATTTTTTCACGATCCTCAAGCGGCATGTCGATGGCTTCGAGAACCTTGATCGTTTCGCGGATATAGCCTGGGCCCTTTTCGGGATCGAAGGGGCTGTCCGAGGCAAACAAAACCTTGTCCACGCCGTAGAATTCAAGCCCGCACAGCGTCGCCGCGCGCGATCCGAACACCGCCGTGTCGGCATAGAAATCCTTGAAATAATCGAGCGGACGCTTCTTGAGCTGTTTCAGGACCGCGCCGAGATCCTCATCGGTGGTGCGGCTGCCAAGCTGGTCCATCCCCGGACCCACGCGCCCCTCGAAGAACGGCACCATCGCACCGAGGTGATGGGCCATCACCTTGAGCTCGGGCAAGCGGTCCATCATCCCGGAAAACACCAGCCGCGCCATTGCCGCGCTGGTTTCATAGGGCCAGCCAAAGGTCCACCAGATCTCATAATGCGACTTTTCCTCATCAGCGTAGTCGGGCATCGCGGCGGTGCGTGCGGGATGGATGAGAACCGGCTTGCCATGGCGCGCGGCCATCTCGAAGACGGGGAAGAAGTCAGCATGGTCCAGCGCGCGCCCATTGACATTCGAATGGATCTGAAGACCGTTGGCCCCCAGATCGCGAAAGGCCCGTTCGGCCTCGGCGGCGGCATTTTCCGAATTCATCGGCAGCGAGGCCACAAAACCCGCGAAGCGATCGGGGTGGCGCGCAACCAGTTCGGCCAGCCCGTCATTGCCCAAGCGCGCATACTCTTCTGTCTCGGCCGGTGCGCCCAGGGTTTCCAGCGGCGGCATCCCCAGCGAGAGGATTTGCGTGTAATCTTCGAACTGGTCCATGACCCGGAACCGTTCATCGAGATCATAGATGCAGGGGATACCGCGCATCCGGTGTCCGATGTTCTTCGCGGCCCCCTCCGCCTGAAGCATCCGCTCCCACAGCGGCTTGGGGAAGAAGTGGTTGAATGCGTCGATGTAGCGCAAGGTTCATGTCTCCGTTCAGAGGTGAAAAATTCTGAACGGACGCTAACGCGACTGCGCAGCGCGGAGAAAAGCCGTTTTCATTGGCTTGCCAAAAGGAAAGGTTACAGGAGCCTTGTTTCCTTGCGCAGCAACCTTCAACGAAATGCGTCGATCCCGAAGGCTTGAGCTTCTGCGCTGTCGGCAACATGAGCAGCGATCTGTGGTCCTGCACATGAAGGTCGAAACTCGGGCTGTGGCTCTGTGATTACAACAATGTCAGGCCACATTCCTCGCTGAGCAACAAGACCACTGCGGACGTGCACCGAGCGCTTGAGTTATCTGTGGGCTCCGCGCCCGGCGCGCTTGCCCAAGCCCCAAAACGACGACTATCAAACCCGAGGGCTCTCGTTATGACCGGGGGGCAGGTCACCGCAGCGACGCAATCTTCCCTTTACCTTCCGGTTTGAATAGAAGACCGTTCTAAAGGATCATCGCCAAAGCCAAGTCATTCCTGACACAGGCTTTTACACCATGCGGCATCTGCCAACCACGCAGGCGTGCGTGCAGGAGATGCATGAAACAAATAACGAACAGGCAAGCGATATTTCACAGGACCAGATGCATATAGGTCCAAAGTTGGCGCGGATCGGTCTGGCTCTTGCCATCGGGGCGGTGGGCGGCGCCGTGTTCAACTGGCTGGGCATGCCGCTGCCCTGGATGCTGGGCGCCCTCGTCTTCAACACCATCGCCGCCACAGCCAGAGCTCCTGTTCTGCCGCCGTCGCGGGTGCGCCAATATGTCATCGTCGTGATCGGGGTCATGCTCGGATCGGGGTTCACACCGGATCTGATGAACCAGCTTGGGACATGGATGCTGTCCTTGTTGTTTCTGGCTGCATATCTTGCGATCGCCGGGGCATTGGCTGTGCCGTATTATATCAGGCTGGGCAAGTTCGACCCGGCAACCGCCTATTTCGCGGGCATGCCCGGTGGCCTGAACGAGATGATACTGATTGGTCGCGATATGGGCGGGGATGAACGCAAAATCGCGCTCGCCCACGCCAGCCGGATCCTGGTCACTGTGTCGCTTCTGGCACTCTGGTTTCGTTTTGGCACAGACTTTGAGATCGGGGATCGTGGCCAGATCGGGGTGCCGTTTGCTGAAATTCCAGGCATCGAACTACTGATATTGGCTGCGTGCGGCGTATTTGGGTATGTGATCGGCCCAATGTTGCGACTGCCTGCGCCAATGCTGGTCGGGCCGATGCTCTTGAGTGCGCTTGCGCATATCTTTGGGTTAAGCACCACCCCACCCCCACAGGAACTGGTTGTTCTGGCGCAACTGATACTTGGAACCATAATGGGATGCAGGTTTCTGGGCAGTACTGCCCGTCAGATCGGACACGCTGTCCTGCTCAGTATCGGTGCGACACTCATCACTTTGGGTGTCACACTTCTCTTCGCGCTACTGCTTCACCAGATGTTTGGTCACACTTTCAATCAGGTGCTATTGGCTTACGCTCCAGGTGGCCTGGCAGAGATGAGTCTGATCGCGCTGGCAATGGGGGCTGAGGTCGACTACGTCGCACTGCACCATATTGTCCGAATAACGATCATCGTGCTGCTGGCCCCCTTCATATTCCGGTTTGTAGGCAAATGAGCAAGGATACTCCGGGAGGTTATGTCGCTAACTTTCAACATGTTTGAGTGGTAGGCTGACGCTGGACATAATTATGCTGCGAGCTGGGCAAACTGCTGGAACGCGTTCAAGCCGTTGGCGTGGAATTGCCCCTTACGGATCATGTGCGCGGTCTCGATCCCATCGAGAGTGGCCGAAGCAGCATGGAACGCTTTGAAGCCGAGCATCCGCCCCGTGATGCGCTTGATGAACCGATGATCCTGCTCAAGGATATTGTTCAGATATTTGACCTGCAGTATTTTGATGGTTTGCCCTGTGCCCGTGAACTTCAGGATCACATTCACGGCCTCCAGCCCCGCCAGGTTCGCGCCGCTTTTGTCAATTACGATGCGGTCCGGGACACCATTGTTGCCTATCGCGCGACGGAAGAAGCGTCGCGCCGCCGGCCTGTCGCGCCGCGCAGAAAGCATAAAATCAAGGGTTTGGCCGTTCCGATCCACCGCGCGGTAGTGATACATCCACTTGCCCTTGACCTTGATATACGTCTCGTCCATGCGCCACGATTTCGCTGTCGGACGCTTCTTCCTTTGGGCTTGGGCTGCAATTGCGGGGGAGTATTTGACCACCCAGCGGTTCAACGTTGCATGGTCAACATCGACGCCACGCTCCTGCATGATTTCCTCCAAGTCACGATAGGACACCGGGTAGCGCAGGTAGAAAAACACCGCAAACAGGATCACCGATTTCGGATAATGCGCGCCCTTGAAGTCAACCACCGTCACCGTCCAATCATATCCAAGCGTCAATCCCAAACCACAATACCGATGAAGCGACTCCACCAGCAAGCGGAAAATCTTTGCGACAGAACCCGCTGAAGTGGGGCTGACCAACGCGCTGTTTTTTTGCATTTTTCCCCT
>PXDM01000391.1 GCA_003565055.1 Paracoccaceae bacterium | reverse complement strand
TCTGGGAATATTTCTTGGCCTACAAGAAGGATGATCTGGAAAAGGTCATGCAGATCAATCTGCAGCACGCCCTGCGCACCAGGACACCGATTCTCAATGACGCGATTGACGGGCTGTTGCGCGAAGTGGCGCTCGACAAGGCCAATGGCTTCACCGGCAAGACCGTGATCCACCCCTCGCATCTGCGCTATGTGAACGCGATGCAATGCGTCACGCGCGAGGAATATGAGGATGCCTGCCAGATCCTCGATACCTCGGGCGGGGTCATCAAGTCGGGCAAGGCCAACAAGATGAACGAGATCAACCCGCATCGCAACTGGGCAACGCGGATCGCGCGGCTGGCCGATGCTTACGGGGTGGTCGAGGATGAACGCAGCCTGCTCAGGCTCTTTGCGGCGGCCCCTCCGATGCTGGCCGGGCTGGGAAAATGATCCAGCCCGCCACCCCTGTGATCGGCTATGCCTGCGGCGTGTTCGACATGTTCCATATCGGGCATCTCAACCTGCTGGCGCGGGCGAAGGCAAATTGCGACCATCTGATCGTCGGCGTGACCAGCGACGCGCTGGCCGCACAGCGCAAGGGGCAGCGGCCTGTCGCCTCGGAAGCCGAGCGCATGGCCATCGTCGCGGCCCTGAACTGCGTCGATGAGGTGGTGGCGCAGACCGATATGGACAAGTTCCGCGCCTGGGAGCGGCTGGGCTATCACCGGCTGTTCGTGGGCGATGACTGGCAGGGCCATCCCGATTGGGTGGCGCTGGAAGCACAGCTTGCCCAGGTCGGCGCGCAGGTCATGTATTTTCCCTATACAAGAGATGTGTCCTCGACGCAGCTGCGCGCCTATCTGGACCGGGTGGAAGGCGTGTGATGTCCTGACGGCTGCCTTTATTCCGGAGCGGGCAGGATCACAGGCCCATCCGCTTCAATATTCAGCGTGACCTTTTGTGGGGGGTGTTGCGCCATATCTGCCCCATAGGGCAACATCATGGTCAAGTGGAGCAACCCGTCACGCCGGATGACATCCGACATGATCCAGGGAATGCCATGCGTCTCGAATGACAATGGCGTATCCTCCTCGACATCCGTGAAATCATGGCTCTGCCCGTTGATGACAAGGCAATCGCCTGCGCGCTCCAGAACCAGATCCGCATCGCAGCGGAGCGGGGTGAAAGTGATCTGCATGGATACTCTCCTCAGAACCAGCGCCCGATGGCGATATAGCTGATCAGGTCAAGATCAGTGGATGACACAAAGGAAAATCTGCGAAACCACGCTGAAAACAGGGTCGAGCCGCGCACATTCACCCAATGCGACAGCGTTTCGGTAGACGCTGTGACCGCTGGCGGCTGCGCAAAACTCGCTGGAAAGCTCATCAGTTCCGTATTCGACCGGAACCCTGCACCGATATTGACTGTCAGGGGCAGTGTTGCAGCGACGATGCTCCAGCAAATTTGCGTGCCATCCGCAAAACGCACATAGTCGCCACTGGCATTCTGCCCGCGCTCGATCCCCGCCCCGGTGGGCTGACCCGCGTTCTCGCTGACAGCCCCCAGCAGATTGCCCCGCGAATAGCCATGCTGCGCCTGCAGCACGCGGCCCGGGGTGGTATCGGCCGGATCCGCGCTCAGATCAGCCTGCGCCGCGCTGCCAAGCCCCAGCGACACCCGCGCCTGCGCCGCTGTCGCGGCCCCGGTGCCGCCATTGGCCAGCCCCAGCGTGCCGCTGACTGCCGCGCTCTGGTTCAGGGCCACGGCCCCGAAACCAAGGCTGCTGCCCGAACGGCGCAGAACCTGATGATTGCTGGCCGCAGCCATATCGGCGACAGGGCCTGCATTACTGGCCGCACGCCCGATCACGCTCAGCCCCGGCCCCTCGGCCAGCGCGCTGCGCGCCAGACTGCCCGCGGGCAGCGTGACCGGTCCCTGCACGGCGACACCATTGGGCAGCGCAGCCTGCCCGCTCGTGCGGTCGATGATCATGGCGTCCTGCCATGTGCTGCCATCAGCGCTGACCTTGATCGACAGATCATCGCTGCCCGCCAGCCCGATTTCCGCCCGCCCTGACCAATCCGACTGGAACAGCAGGCTGGTGGTTTCGGTCTCGGACGCCTTGTTGAGCTTCATCTGATGGCCCTGGCCTGCATGGCTGAACAGGCTGGCCGGGCTGGCGACAGACAGGCGGTTGACCGGATCAAACCCGGCATTCACCCCGATCCCGTCGAGATTGTCGAGCACCGGCAGATCCGGGGCCTGCCACTGGCCTTCGGTGTAGATGCGCAGGGCGCTGCCCTGTGCCGCGCGCCAGCCCGCACGGGGGGTCACGAAGACCCAGCCCCCCGACAGCCAGGCGGCCAGCCTGCCCCCCTGCCCGGCCCAGTCGCCATCAGGGTCCGCCCCGAGCGCCCAGATCCGGCCCGGCTGCGGGTTTCCCGGCGGATTCAGCGCGTCGAAGGCTTCGACATTCAGCTGCACCAGCAGATCCAGTTGCTGCAGGGCCTCGTTATGCGTGACATGTTTCTGCGCTTGCGCGGGCTGGATCATCGGCAAGCCCAGGCGCGGCGATGCTTCGGACATCTCAAACTCTCCTGCCGGACGGGATATGGCGTGAACCATAGCGGCAGGGGCGTTAATGCGGCCCGAAAGCAGCGTGCGCTTCCTGCCTTACGAAGCGCCCCAGGCGCGCGACACCCCGTTCCCTTGCTTCGGACAGGCAGTCCAGAAAGGCACCGGGGGCAGTGGCGCAAAGCTGTCGGGAATGGGCGGATTGCATAGCGCTGATGCGGGCGGCGGCGGTCTCATCTGTCAGGATACGCCGCGCAAGCGCTATGCAACCGGCCAGATCGCGCTCGTCGAAAACAGTCTCTGGCGGCTGGCGGCCGGCAACATCGGAATGCCGGAAAGTCAGGATCGGAACTCCGGCCTGGCGCGCACGCCCTGCGCCGCCCGAACCACCTGTGAAACCGGGCAGATGCAGCATCAGGCTGGCCTGCCCTACAAGCCTGTCGAATTCTGCACCCGGCAGGACCGGATGCACCTTGACCTGACCTCGGGCCACATGCCGGGCAAGGGCCGGATTGCGTCGGCACAGATCATCGGGTTCGGGTGCCCCGATAAAATGCCATATGCTTTGTGGATGCACATCAAGCAGGCGCAGAAAACGGGCCAGATCGCGCTGCCCCAGTTCCTCAAGCCGCGCGCTCAGCCGCTCGCCAACCAGAGCAGATACGATCTGCGGGGGGCTGCCCGGCGGGCAAGGGGGCGTCACGCGCGGCAGAGGGGCATCGGGCATCCGTGTCGGATAGGGTTGCACCCGGACAGCCACATGACCCGGCTGACCTTCGATCCTGTGCGGCCCGCGCGCGATGACAAGATCACTGCAGGGATCGACCTGATCACTGGCCTGAAAGAAGAAGAAGGCCACAGGCACATGGTCAAAGAGACAATGACGCACTGCGCGGCTTTCATTGGACACAGGCCCTCTATGCCCCCCACCAAACAGGACGACATCGGGCTTGAGGGCCAGAATGGTCTGGCAGGCCCCTGTGATCGCGGCCAGACCGTCATCTGCAAGCAGATGCAGCCGAAAGCGGGAGCCCAGCCCGGCACCCATCATGCGCTGCGCCAGTTGCATGATTTCAGGGCCATTGTCGTCCAGTCCGGTCGGCGCAGACTGCCCGGCAGCCCGCCATTCATTGGTGATGACGAGATCAATCTCCAGCCCTTCAGCGGCTTTGAGCAGATTGGCGCAAATGGCCAGAATCATCTGGCCATGCATGTAATCGCCTGCTGTCTTGAGAATATCGACACAGAGCACCAGACGGCGCAACCTGTTGTCATCCGGGGCCTGCCCTGCGCGTTCTCCGGCAAGCAAGGGCGCGACATGCGCGCGCAGGCACGCCAGCAGCATCCGGTCGGTCTTGAGCAGGTTCGGGCTGTCCAGATCCTGCAGCACCTGTTCGAGCAGCTGCGCCCTTTGCACAGGGTCCGCCTGGCAGGCGGCATGGTTCAGCAGGGCACGGCGCCGGGCGACATGGACCAGTTCCGGCACTGGCCGGGGCTGCCACTGTGCGATCACCGCATCCCACGCCGCGATGGCCCGAACAGGTTGGCCACGCAGCGCCCAGGCGCGCAGACAGTGCCAGAGCAACCCGACACTCGGTCTGGCCACCAGAAAACGCCAGATCAGCAGCAACCTGTCCTTGCTCTCTGATGAAACATGGTGCAGCAGGGCCCGCGGCATGATCAGGCGATAGGCACGGATGAGGCGCTTTTCCTTCACTGCCTGTCATCCCGATCTGTGCAAGGCAACGGGCGAAGCCGGCAGCATGGGGTCGCAGACAGGGCTTGCCGGATGCGCTGATGCGATCCTGCCGGCCCCGATCCGATACGCCTCATGCAGGCAGTCCTGAAACCCCTGTGCCGAATGTTCGAGAATCCAGCGCATATGGGCAAACTGACGCTGGACCACATCTTCCCAGAGGGCGGGGTCATTCAGCAGACGATGCCCCATCTCGACAAAGCCTGCTGTGTCGCCCGGCTCGAAAATCGTCCCGTCCGGCTGGCGGCCGGCGACATCGGATTGCCGGAATGTCAGGATCGGAACCCCGGCAC
>PXDM01000046.1 GCA_003565055.1 Paracoccaceae bacterium | reverse complement strand
GAAACACCGGAAAGCCCGTATGCTCCAGCGCCTGCAGGATACCCTTGGCCGCCAGAAGATCCGCCGGATTCATCTGGCTATGGTGCCACATCAGCCCGTTGCAGCCGCGCAGCTGCGCCACAATGTCGGACGCATTACAATTGACGCGTTTCACCTCAATGCCATGCTTTTTGCACCAGGCGACCCATCGTGGATGGAACCCGCGCTCACTGTCGTGAATGGCCAGCTTCATTGTAGGTCCGACCCAATGACAGCGCGCTTTGCACGGCCAAGGATAGGCCGGAGGCGCGTCGCCCAGAACTGCTGCGCGATGAAGCGCGGCGTGGCGCTGTCACTCAGAAACGTCATCAACTCTGCCATCTGTGTCTGTGAGAAGCCCAGCTCCTGCGGCTCAGGCGGGATTTTGGTCGGGAGTGAAGGGAAGACAAGCTCCTCAGCTTCGGGCAACAGCGCATTCCACGCGCGCCATTCATCTGCGTGCCTGCTGACGGCCTCAGTTGCCACGGCTTTCGCATGCGTCTCCAGCGCCTCGCCCTGCAGCTTGGCGGAGAGGTCAAGGCGCAACAGATGTTCATAGAGTGGCACCACCAGGTCTGGGCGCCGATCCGCAAGCAGGCGCAAGAACGCGAGTTCCGACAGCGCAAGCGACGGGTTCACGGAGGCCGGCACCGTCACCTTTGGGGGTGTGACCCCGAGCCAGTCGGTAAAGAAGATTTTCTCCAACACCCCCTCACCACTTTCATATTTGCGGACGCTCAGATCGATGCCGAGGGCCGAGGCGCCTTGCCGCAGCCCGGCCAGTCTTTGCGGAAGGTCATAACCCGCCTCGGCCCAGGCCGAGATGCTGCCTGCCGTCCCGCGCTTGGCGCGGTGCTTATAGAGCGAGAGGAACTGCGCAGCCGGATCGCGCAAGATGACGAGCAGCTTCAATCCCCGGAAACCGACCCCCGTAAGGGTATCATTGAACTTGGCCAGAGTTTCCGGCGCGCTCAACGGTTCCAAGAGCTGTTCATTCGTCATCATCACGGTGGCGCACCCCTGTAGCGTTGCCTGCTCCTTCGCGGCCTTCAGCTGTTTTGTAAGCGCATCCCAGCCGCCCTGTTCGATCCAGAGCGAAACTCTGCGGCCGTTGCCTGCTGATATGCGACCCGCCTTCATGCAGCGCTCATCATATCGCGTGCCCCGCGGGAACCACACGCCCTGGCTGCACAGATCGTCGCGGCCGAGCGCAGCGAGCGTCTGCAAGAAGGAACTACCGGTCTTTTCAGTGCCGATATGAAGAAGGAACTGCATCGAACTCAATCTACCGCCATCCGATCCCGTACTGGCGTGCCCGCACTTTTCCGGTCAGGCGGAACCATCTCGACCAGCATGTAATCATTGGGCAGGTCACCAATAACGCGCGAGGTAGGATTGTTCGCATGCGAGCGAATCACCGAATGGTTGTTCTTGGAGATCGTAGTCAAACATTTGAAGCCAGACTCCCAAGCTGTGTTGTAGAGGATCTTATTCATGACCCTGCCGATGCCCTGGCCCTCCCACTCCTCGTCAATTGCGCGACCAACAAAAGCCTTCCGGTTCCAGAAGCAGCGGAGAAAGAAATACCCGACCAATGCCTCGTCGCGGAAGGTGCCGAACATGATGAACGCGGGGTCTTTAGCACGGCGCATGACGCTTTGCAGATCAAAGCCATGCGGCTTGAAGAATTCCATCCGAGCTGCCGGCTGCCGCGTGAGAAAAGCTGAAAGCGCGGCACCGTCTGCGGGTGTGAGCAGCCGGAAGCTGAAGCCCTCGAGCCGGTATTGCTCCAGACAGGCGCGCGCATTGGACATGAGGCGGCGGCTGTGCAGGATAAGAAAAAGGAGAGAATTAACCTGTTCAATCCCACGCCACAGAAAGGGCAGGCGGTGTTTAATCTTCAGCAGTAGGCGGATCATGCGTATGCGTCCAGCGTGGGCTTGAGCCCCCGCCCAACGGGCAGTTGCCAGACAAGCTTGCACCAGTCATGGTTGCCTTCGATCAGCCCCGGGCCATCGGGTGTGATGACTATATCCCAGCCAATCGAGCGGTTCTGCCGGTGCAGCAGGCTGGCCGCGTGGGCAAGCTCCAGCGTCTCGGGCCAAAAGGGGATCTGGAAGCCGTCGATCGGTGTGCCAGTGATGGGATGGATGGTCTCATACGGACGGGGGATGTCGGAATAGACACCCGGGCCAGTGACACGGCCGCTAGCTTCATCGATGGGGGCAGCGAGATTGCCCGCCGCCATATTGTCGACCTCAGAGCTCACCGAAATCCGCAGTCGGCAGCCGAGGATATGACAGCGATCCTCGGCATCGAGCGCCGTGAAGATGCGCACGGTGTTCACGCCTGTAGGCGAGAGCGCCATCAGATTGGGATGCTGTCGGATAGCTTCCTCGACAAGATCATAGCCATTGCGGGCCATGAAGGGCACCAGGTCATCCGCAGTCAGACTGGCGGCGTCGATAAAGGCGATGCCTATGCCGCAATTTCCCTTGGCCGGTTTGAAGACCAGGCGGCCATGGGCGTTCAACACATGGCCCGCCATATCCGGCTGCGCCTTGAGTTCCTTGATCGTGTAAACCGCATGGCGGAAAAACTGCCGGTAAGCGTCATGGAAGCAGCATTTGTCCTCGAGGACCTCGCGCTTTCCGGGCGGGTTAGCGCAGCGCTGAAACTCGTACATCGTGCCGGTCCCGGCCCATTTGGCCTTTTCCTCGTGCGACGAATCGAAAAACCGAAACTGGTAGTATTCGAGGATCGAAATGTTGTAGCGCAGGCTGTCGCGCAGGATGCGCCCCCATTGTGCAGGCCGCGACCATCCTTTCTGCACGCGCAGATGGTCCATGAAAGCAGCCAGCCGCGCCCAGTCCAGCCGCCGCAGGTAGTAGGCGAAATACAGCAAACGACGCGGCAGCTGGTTCATGCACTCGCCTCGATCTGCTGCGCCAACTCGCCCGCGCCAAGGAATTCCGCATCTGGCCAGCGGCGCAGGATCGCGTCCAGCAGCCGTTTCAGCGCCGCCAGCCCGGCCTTGCGATTCGCCGGGTCGATATGGCCGCAGAAATTGACCCGGTGGGAGCTGATCATCGCGGGCTTACCCCAGCGAAAGGCGGCTTCGATCAACCCCAGCGCGCGCGCCACCTCGTCGCGGCAGGGGGCGAGGTTGGGCTCGAACATCACGTTGCGCACCAGCGTCACGTGATCCCGCCCGCGCTTGCGGCCCATAACGTGAAATGCGCGCCGGGTTCGGCCCCGGTCTATCTGCTGCACCGCATGAAGCGGGCGGTCGATGGCGCGGATGCCATGCTCGGCAACAAAGCCCTTCAACTCGGGGTGCAGGCGCTGCGCGGGCGGGGTGAAGCAGGCTGCAGGCCGCCCGAAGATGCGGGCAAAGCCGGCGATGCCATCGGCGATGATCTCGCGGTGCTGGCTCAGGTCGGACCTATCGGCCAGCCCGAAGGCATGGGTGAAGCCGACACCGGGCAGGCCGGGGTCGTCCTTCAGCCCGGCCATCGAGGCTACTTGCAGGTTGGCCATCACATCCACATCGCGGCGCGCCAATTTGCGCATCAGCAGCCGCAGGTTCAGATGCTCGCGCCCGTGAAATTCGGGCTGCAGCAAGCCCCGGTCGATCCCCTCGCGCCACAGCGCCCAGGTGCCGTCGTAGGCCTGCGGGTCCTCGGCGGCGAGGCGCGCGAAACTTTCGGGCAGCGCCTCGGCCTTCCAGCTGTCCGGGTCGGCGCGCAGGGAGGCAAAATCGGGATTGGCGCACACAGTATAGGGCGTGAAAACCGCCGGCCGCCCGGTGCTGTCGCGCACCGAGTCGAGCACATCGAGCAGTGCATCCAGATCGGCGCGGGTCTCCAGCGTATCGAGCTGGTCGAACCGCCCTGTCAAAGCGACCCCGGCCTGCGCCAGCCGTTTCGCCGCAGTGCGCGAGGCAAGGCGGATGTTGCCATAGTCATCGACGTTGAACACCACCAGCTTGCGCGGGGTCCGCCAGCCGGGAAGGTTTTTGAGTGCCTTCAGGCGCAGGGTCAGGCCGGCGCGCGGCATCTTGGGGTGGGTGTCAGAGGAAGCGTGCATAGATTTTTTTCATTTCCTGCATGGATTGGGCAAGCGTGAACTTCTCTGCTTTTTCCTGTGCCGCTGCACCTATTCGCATACGCAGGGCAGGATCATTATGCAAGGTTTTGACCTTGGAGATAAACTCTTGCCGGTCCTCTTGCGCAAACAGGAACCCGGTGCGGCCCTCTTCCACGAACTCGCGATGCCCGCGATCTTGGCTGGCCACGATGGGCGCGGCGCACATCATCTGTTCCAGCAGCGCGATGCCAAGGCCCTCGTGACGGCTGGCCGAGATCGCGACATCTGCGACCTGCGCAAACTTTGCCACGTCCGTCCGGAAGCCCATGAAGCGAACATTGTCATGCACGCCGAACGCCTCGGCGAGTTGGCAGCATTGTTCCATCAGCACACCGCGGCCCAGAAAGACGACCTTAAGATCGGGTATTGCTGCACGCAGCTCTGGAGCGGCTTCGATGATGAAGCGATGGTTCTTCCGGGAAATGAACTCGGCGACGTAGAG
>PXDM01000101.1 GCA_003565055.1 Paracoccaceae bacterium | reverse complement strand
TGCGCACGATCTCGACCCCCAGCGCGCCGGGGCCGCGGTCCAGCTTTTCGATCCGCACGAAAGCGCGCATGGCCTGCGGCTCGGCCAGGATGCGTTCGGCCCCCCGTTCCGCCAGCGTTTCCAGCAGGTTCAGCCGCTCGGCCGACAGCTCTGCGGCAATGGCTTCGGTGATGCGGTCATAGGAGAGGATGCGGTCCACATCATCTTCGAGCGGCGCGGGATGGGGGCGGATCTCCACCACGACGCTGAAGCGCAGGCGCTGGCGCACACCGCGTTCGGCCTGAAAGGCGCCGATTTCGACCTCCACGATATGATCGCGCAGGCTGATCCGGTCGCGGGGGGCAGCATCAGCCGAAGCTTCGGCGCGCGCTTCGGGATGCGAAAACGCCAGATGGATGTCGGAACTCATGCGCGGGCCAGCCTTCTTTCACGTCAGGGACCGGCCCTCTATCCGCACAAATCCAGCATGACGCAAGGCTGCGCACGTCACCAGAGCCGCGAGATGCGACATCTGCGCGCTTCAGCCGCGGTAGAAGAGATGCGCGCCGATCTGCGAAGTCCGGGTGAAGCTGCGCGCCCAGGACGGGTTCACAGCAGTCGTGTGGAAGAACAGCGCGCCCCCGGTCGCATGGCTTTGCGCGCCCTCGGACATGAGCTGTGCAATCCGGCGCGCGCGATTGGCGGCCTGCCGGTTGGGCATGGCCTCCGAGCGCCCGTCACAGGCGAAACTGAACTGGCAGCCCCCGCGCGAGCCCTGCGCGCCCTGATAGACGACGCCGCAGATCGTGTTCGGGAAGCGGCTCGACGCGACACGGTTCAGGATCACTTCCGCGACCGCGAACTGCCCCTTGATCGGCTCGCCGCGCGCTTCGTGATAGATGGCCGTGGCGAGGCAGGCTTCCTGCTCGTTGAGCGCGCGCAGCTCGATCCGGCGCAGCCAGCGCGCCGAATATTGCACCATCCGGCGGTTCAGACCGGCAGGCCGCGCCGCAGGGCGCAGCGAGGCGTCGGGGGCCAGCAGCGAGCCCAACTCCAGTGGCGCGACCCCCGCGCCATGGGTCGAGAGGTGAAGTTGCGCGGCATCCGTGCTCAGCTCCAGGCGCGGCGCGGGACGCGGCGCGCGGTCGATGGCGCGGCTGACGGACTCGGGCACCTTCGGGGCGCTGTCCACAGTTTGCTCTTGCGGCGTAACGGGGCCAGGATTGTCCTGAGTGACCATGCGCTCAGCCTCCACCGGGCCGAGGCGCGCGGCAGGCAGGCGCGGTGCAGGGTCGAGCGCGGCGAATTGCAGATCCATTGCCACAGGCGGCGTGATCGAGACCTCGTTGTGCAGTTGTGGATTGGACAGTTGCGCAACAAGCTGTGCGCGTTTTTCCGAAGTCAGAGTGCCATCCTCGACGCGCGACCCCATGCTGGGCAGCGCCACGAGCAACGAGGTCGAAAAGACCACCGAGACCGTCGCGGATTTGCGCAACCAGCGCGGCAGGCTCAAACCCCAGCGCGCGCGCTTCGACGCGTGTTCAATCCTATCCAGCCCATCAGCCACAGGGACCGATGAAGTCATATCATTTGTCATGGCATTCAGAGCGGTGCCAAGCACCGCACGTCCCCAAGGTCTAATCGTATGCAGCGACCCGCATATACCCGAAAACAGCCGACAGGTCCAGAAAACCGCTCTCAGCGGCGCGCGCGCATTGCGCAGCGTGGCGGTTTTATCTTGTGCGACAAGGGCTCAGAGCCCTTCGGCGATCACGATCTGGGCCGCCGAAAGCCGCGCCACCGGAACCCGATAGGGCGAACAAGACACATAATCGAAGCCGAGTTCGCGCGAAAAACGAATCGCTTCGGGGCTACCCGCGTGCTCACCACAGATCGACAAAGTCAAATCACTTCGTGCCTTGCGCCCTCGCGCTGCCCCCAATTCAAGCAATTCCCCCACCCCATCGAGATCGAGCATGTGAAACGGGTCTTCGGGGAAGACGCCTTGCTGCACATAATGCGACATGAACCGCCCCGCATCGTCGCGCGAGAGCCCGTAGGTCATCTGTGTGAGGTCATTCGTGCCGAAGGACAGGAAGGCCGCATGCTGCGCGATCTCGCCCGCACGCAACGCCGCGCGCGGGGTTTCGACCATGACCCCGACCCGGTAGTCAAAATCCACCCCTCGCTTGGAGCGGACCTGAGCCGCGACCGCATCAATGCGCCCCTTGATCAACTCGACCTCGCGCATGGCAGACACGAGCGGGATCATGATCTCGGGCACAACCGGCGTGTCGCGCTGTGCGAGCAGCGCGAGCGCCTCGAAGATCGCACAGGCCTGCATCTCGTAGATCTCGGGGATGGTAACGCCGACGCGCACCCCGCGCATCCCCAGCATCGGGTTGAATTCCGACAGCGCTTCGGCCCGGCGCGTGATTTCCGACAGAGGCTTGCCAAGCGCATCGGCGAGAAAGCGCAAACCATCGCGCGAATGGGGCAGGAATTCATGCAGCGGCGGGTCGAACAGCCGGATGCAGACCGGCTGCCCCTCCATGATCTCGAAAAGTTCCAGAAAATCGGCGCGCTGCATGGGCAGCAGGCGGTCGAGCGCATCAGAGCGGTCGGAGGCACTGTCGGCGAAGATCATCTCGCGCATGAGCGTGAGGCGGTCATCCTCGAAGAACATGTGCTCGGTGCGGCACAGCCCGATCCCCTGCGCCTGAAAACTGCGCGCTAGCCGCGCATCATCGGGCGTATCCGCATTGGCCCGCACGCCAATATCGCGCCGCGCATCGGCCCAGTCGAGAAGCTGCGTGAACCGCTCGTCCAGCGCGGGCTCCAGCAGCGCCACTTCGCGCATCAGCACCTCGCCCTTCGTGCCGTCCACCGTGATCATGTCGCCCTCACGCAACTCATGCCCGCCTGCGCTCAGCGTCTTGCGCCGCTCGTCGATCTGCATGCCTGACGCACCCACGATGCAGGGCACGCCCAGCCCGCGCCCGATCACGGCGGCATGGCTGGTCATCCC
The DNA here is from genome assembly GCA_003565055.1 of Paracoccaceae bacterium. GTDB lineage: Bacteria > Pseudomonadota > Alphaproteobacteria > Rhodobacterales > Rhodobacteraceae > Roseinatronobacter. The sequence goes on along the minus strand of PXDM01000101.1, from coordinate 1,611 downwards.
GCCGCGCTCGGTCAGCACGCCCTGCGCGGAATGCATGCCACGAATATCCTCGGGCGTGGTTTCGCGCCGCACGAGGATGCAGGGCTCATCACGCGCGGCGCAAGCCTGCGCGGCGGTCGAGGAAAACACGACCCGCCCGATGGCCGCGCCCGGACTGGCCGCGATGCCGCGCACGAAGACCTCGGCACGGGCGCGCGGGTCGACCTGGCGGTGCAACAGCTCACTGAGCGCTTTGGGGGCGATGCGCATCAGCGCCTCGTCGCGCTCGATGATCTCGTCATTGGCAAGATCGACCGCGACCCGCACCGCGGCCCGCGACGACCGCGGCACGGTCACGGCATCGAGCACCCAGAGCTTGCCGTCGTCGAGCGTGAACTCGATCTCCATCTCCTCGCGCAACCGCTTGCGCGCGAATTCCCCGTGACGCAGGAGATCGGCAAAGGCTTCGGGGCAGCACTCCTCCAGCGACTTGCCACGCGCATCGCGGGTCAGATAGAGCACATCCTTGCCGCCGACCATCGCCTCCATCCCATGCGCGCCGCGCGATTTGAACCGGCCCGCAACGGTCGGCGCGCCCGTATCCGCGTCGATGAAGCGGATGAGCCCCGCGCCGCTGACCCCGGCCCCGATGCCGCCCGCCATGGCCTGCACGACAAGCCCCAGCCCGGCCTCGACCGGCGCGCCCTTCGCCTGACGCAAAAGCCGCGCCGAGGTGCCTTCCCAGGCGCGCGCCATGGAGCGCAGCACATCCGCAAGCTGCTGCGCGGGCGATTGCGGGAAGGGTTCCTCGACCTCGACCTCATAATCGCGCAGGGCCGCTTGCAGCGCGGGGAGCGAGGGCTCATCGACCGCGAACATATCCGGGTCGAGATGCGCAACATGCTCGCTATAGGACTGCACGAAACGCAGATAGAGCGCCGTGGCCGCAGGCTCCCCGAATTTCTCGGCGATCTCGGCGTGTTTTTCGTCATTCATCCCGATATTGAGGATCGCCGCCGGACCGCCCCATTCGGGATGCTGCGCACTGGGGCGCACGGAGAGCAGCTGTCCTGCGGGGAAATGGCTCAGCAGATGGCGCAGATTCATCTGCGCGCCTGTGGAGATTTCACGCACGACCGCGAAAGACAGCGCGATGGTCAGCGGCACGGGCATATCGAGCCGCACGAGGCGTTGCAGACATTTCGCACGCCAGCCATGCGTTTCGCGCTTGATCGGGGCCGATCCGGTGATCTGGGCATAATCGGTAAGTGTGAGATATTTCGGCATGTTGCGCGCCCCTCTGGCTGCGATGCAGCATAGGGATTTGCGCCGCGAACTCAAGGATTTGTTGGCGCGAACAGTCTGGCCGAAGGTGCGTGACAAGCACGCACCCTACGGGCGGCGCGGTGACATGTAGGGTGCGTGCTTGCCACGCACCTTCCCTCACCCCTCGATGCGCGTCAGATCAGCCACTTGCAGACAGATCGCGCGGATGCGGTGCAGAAGGTTCAGCCGGTTGCGCCGCAGGATCTGGTTCTCGGCATTGATCTGCCCCGCCTCGAAAAACGCGTCGATGGGGGCGCGCAGGGCGGCCATGGCGGCCATGGCAGTTTCAAAGTCCTCGGCTTCCAT
>PXDM01000042.1 GCA_003565055.1 Paracoccaceae bacterium | reverse complement strand
GTGAAGCTGGATCTTGCCCCGGCTGATGCGCGAGACGTCGAGCAGGTCGTCGATCAGGCGGGCCAGATGGCTGACCTGGGCGTCCATGATGCGCAGGGGCGCGATATCCTGCGGCGCGACTTGTTCGCACGTCCCGAATATTGAACGGCCGGGCTGTGCCCTGTGCGCTGAGAAAAGCAGCAAGACCCGCCAGAGACGCGCTGCACATCCCCCCCTGTCGGGCGACAGATTGTCGTGCCCGCATGGCTGTGTTACGGCGGTCGGAATATGGGGTCATGTATGGCGCATCAGGTTATACGCGACAGCCGCCGGGGAGTGTCATGTCTGCCTGGACACAGGTCCGCTGTATTGGTGTGTATCCGTATTTTTCCGCTGATATTGTGGGACTTGCGTTGGAGCGATTGAAACATGCGACATCTGGGCAGAATTCTTTCCGGGGCTGTGAAACGGACAGGTTTCAGACTGCTGCGCGGTGTTGCACGCCTTGACCGGAGCGGGGCGCGCGAAGAGCGCCTGCAATCCTGGTTGATCCGTCGTTTCGGCCGCGATCGCGCAAAACTGCGTGCATTGGCCTGGTTTGCCGAAGCCGAGGGCGACACTGCTCTGGCCATGATCGCCTGGCAAACTGTTGCCATGGGAATGCAGCGGGGCGCACCCGAACGGTGCCGGGAGATTCGCGAACGCATGGCCGGACTTGAACTGGACCTGCGCCGCCGTGTCGAACTGGACGGCACATCCTGTATCCCGGATCTCGACCCGCCCTTGCCGGGCCATGACAAGCGCAGGCATGCGGATGGGACTGGCGGCGGGCATGTGCAGAAAATGTCCCCCTATCTGCGCAGGACCCGCCATGCGTTTCTGGCGCGCTACTGGTCGGAAACGGTTCCTGCACTGCCGCAGCAAGGGCAGGAGGATCTGCGCAAGATTTACCTCGGCCTGGCGGCGAAGGCTGCCAAAGGAAAGAAATTCGACGATACGATGCGCGCCCTTGCGCCGGTTTTGCTGAACTGGCCGGATGATCAGAACCTCTATCTGCACTGCTATCGCGCCACGCTGGAAGAGATATTTGCCGAGACGGCGCCTGCGTCTGACCTGCTGGCCCAATGGTGGCACCTGTTTGACGCGCGCAAGACATGCATGACGCCCGAAACCCTTTCGCAGATATGGCGGCTGAGCAATTTCACAAGCCAGAAACTGAATGCGCGCAAGATGCCGGATGTCGCCGAGCAGGTCATTTCTCCTGTGTTTCAGCGCTGGCCGGATGAGCCTTCCGCGCTCAAGATCCTTGCTCAGGCAGCGGCCCTGCGCGGGGACAATCAGCTTGCGGCTTCTTACTGGCAGCTTATGGCCGCGCTGATCAATCCGGTGACCACCAAGAGCCGCACCCATGTCGCCGAAAATGCCGAAGAACGCCTGCGTCAGTCCCGTTACGCCTTGAACCAGTTGCGCATGACGCGTTTCAGACTGGCGCATGAGCTTCATGCTCAGGGGCGCAAGCGCGAATTTTCCGAACTGCTCTGCCGCGCGGTCGAGGCCATCCCGGATCAGCGCATTTTCAAGAAAGAGCGGGTGATTCTGGATGCTGTGCGCAAATATGTGCAGGATGCCCTGGTCGATGATCAGGTCCGGCCTGCAAATGCGCGCTGCTATCCTGACACTCCGAAGCGCATCGCGATCTGTCTCGATATCCTGAAACTGTCAGATGTTCACACGCATAGCCGCGTGGTGTTTGCCATCTGCCGCAACATGCTGCGGATCGACCCGTCGGTCGAGACGCATATCCTCATCACCAATGAGCGTTTTGTCGTCACGACACCTGTGGTGAATGCCTCTTTCAACCCCAATGCCGATACTGCCCTGCGCGAAGCCGCTCAGGCCGCATTGGGCGAAGATTATGGCAAGCGCTTCTTCCTGCACAGTTTCCAGAGCACAGGGCTGGAGCCGCTGATCGACACCTGCAAGCAGATCATCCGGATCGACCCGGATGTCATTCTTTATGGGGGCGGGCATCGGGGATTGTTCTCGAATGAAAGCCGTGCCGTGCGTCACTGTCTGCATGACTATTTCCCGAGCGCCTTTTTCTACATACAGGCCAATAACGAGGTCGATGAGAAATTCGACATGATCATCGCCCGCGGTCCGCATGAGATCATGGGGGAAAACGGTTTCGAGAAGGTGCAGGTCAGGGTTCAGCCCTATCCCACCATCGTCGAAGAGACTCTCGACGAAATCTGCGAACCCGCGAAACAGAAGAACAGGATCATTGTCTCCGCGATCACCGGCGTCCGGATGGATGTCCGCATGAAGGAAATGAGCGTGACGGAGTTCGAGGCGTTCTTCTCGATTCTCGACAAGGTTCCAGGCGCGGTCTGGCATTTCATCGGCTCGACTGACCCCGAGGCAACAGCCGCCTGCAACCCTGAAATGGCCAGACGGGTGAAAGCAGGGCAAGTGGTCGTGCACCCGGTCCTGCCCTTTGACAGGTTTACAGATTTCGTGGGAAAGGAAGCTGCGCTCTTTTTGCACCTGCCCGGCTTTACGGGTGGCTCTGGCGGAGCGAGTATTGCCCGTCGCAGCGGGGTTCCGATCCTGACCTTCCGGCATTCCGATGTGTCTGGCCGACAGCCTGAAGAAACCGTTTTTGATACTATGAACATTCCTCAATATACTGCCAAGGCAGTGCAACTGCTTCAGAACCAGTCCGAATGGGAACGGGTGGTGCGTCTGCAATTTGCATACAAGAACTGGATCCGCGAGACCTCTGCGCAGGGGTTCTACGAGTGCCTGTCTGAGACCATGCGCATCGGTGCGGCACGGATCATGCAATCTGCCCCGCAGCCAGAGACCGCGCTCAAACAGGTGGCCAATGACAGGCCCCGGTTGTCTGTTGTCAAGAACACATCCTGACAGGCGGCAGGAGTCGTCTGCTCCGGTGCTTCGGGAGCTTCCGGACCTGCATAGCTTGTGTTGGCACATGTGATGGGCTAAATCTGCTTTTGCATCAGGTGTCTTGCGGTTCCGCCAGAATTGGCATCAGGGGGCAAGGCGTCCGTACGCAATTCCCAAATTCAGGGATCGGGTTTCTCGAGTATGATCGGAAAATATCTGCTTCGGCTATACCGAGCTCTGATCCCTGCATGGCTGCGCCTCCGCGTTCCACAGAATTTCAAGGATGACCTGCGGACCCAGTTCACGCTTGTGTCGCACCGCGAAACGGGTCTGATCCAGATACGCCATGCGGCCAAGGCAGCCGAAAAGGCCGAAGACTGGAAGCGCGCCACGGAACTCTGGCAGTTGCTCGCAATCCGGATGAGCATCACAAACCGTGCGATACAGGACGGAACGCTGCTGCGTCAGCTGCTTCGGGCGCATGACCTGCGACGGGCAAAGGCGGATCCGCACGATCTCGAGCATATGACCGGGACAGAGCTCGATGCTGTCATTGATGTTGCGCCTGCGCCCGAAACTCCCGAGATGCGCCGGGCCAGATTTGCCCGCACAGGGCTTTTGCACGCGCGCGTATCACATGCCCTTGCCCTGCATCACCAGGGGCAGCAGCGGTATTTTCGCGAGCAGCTGTCCCGCGCGATCGAGGCGCTGCCTGACCAGCGTGTTCTCAAGAATGACCCCGCGATCATCGAGGCGCTGCGCTGTCATGTCAGCACGGCCCTCGATGAGGACGGGCTGTCATCCTGCGCACCTGATCCGGCGCGGCAACCGCAGCGGATCGCGATCTGCCTTGATGTCCTGAAACTGTCCGGGGTGCATACGCATACGCGGGTTGTCCTGGCCATCTGTCGCAGTCTGCTGCAGCTTGACCCTGCGCTGGAGATGCATGTCATCGTGACCAATGAGCGTTTCGTGGTCAACACACCGATCCTGCATCCCTCATTCGATCCCAGGGGCGCGGCGGATTTGCATGCTGCCGCCCAGGCCAGCCTGCCGGAATATTACGGCACGCGATTCCATCTGCATATCCTGCGCAGCGAGGGGCTGTCCGGGCTGGTCGCGACCTGCAGGCATATCATCGGGATCGCGCCTGACGTGATGCTCTATGGCGGCGGGCACAAGGGGTTTTATTCCAACGAGAGCCGTGTCGTGCGCCATTGTCTGTACAATCATTTTCCGACAGCGTTCTTTTTCATCCAGTCCAATAATGAGGTTGATGCCGCGCTGGACATGATCATCGCCCGTGGAGAATACGCCATACAGGGCGACCCGGGCGCTGCCGTATTGCGCGTTCAGCCCTATCCGACGATGATCGAAACCCGGATCGAGACCGTGATCAATCCCGACCAGCGCGCAGGCAAGATCATCGTTTCCGCCATGACCGGTGTGCGGATGGATTTGCGGCTGGCCGAGCAGTCAGGCACTGTCATGCGCAGGCTCTTGTCCATACTCGACCGTAATCCCGGTGCGGTATGGCATTTCATCGGGGCCAGCAACCCCGAGCAGGTCCTGCAGGCAAATCCTCTTCTGGCCGAGCGCGCGCGCCGTGGTCAGGTTATCGTGCATCCGGTCCTGCCACTGGAAAATTTCTCGGCACTGGTCGGCAGCGCTGCGCTTTTCCTGCATCTGCCGGGTTTCACAGGCGGTTCCGGGGGGGCCGGGATCGCGCGGCGTG
>PXDM01000360.1 GCA_003565055.1 Paracoccaceae bacterium | reverse complement strand
GTCCGGGCTCGGCTGCACGATCCAGCAAAAGCGCATCCCCCATTGCCCGCCATCGCCCAGCAGCCGCTGGAACTGCGCCTGATCCTCAGGCGTGGTGATGATCGCAACCTCTCGGATACCCGCGAGCATCAGGACAGAAATCGGGTGATAGATCATCGGCTTGTCATAGATCGGCAGCAATTGCTTGCTCACGCCCATCGTGATCGGCCAGAGCCGCGTGCCCGACCCACCGGCCAGAATGATACCCTTGCGTTGTGTCATGGCGACCCTCTCAACTCGGAAATCACCTCTTTCAGCGCCGCGCGCCAATCCGGGCGGCCCAGCCCGATAACCTGCAGCGACGCGCAATCCAGCCGGGAATTGAGCGGTCGTTGCGCGGGGGTGGGATAGTCGCGCGTCGCGATGTCCTCGATGGCGCAGTCGAGCCCGGCCTCTGCCATGATCGCGCGGGCGAAATCCGCCCAACTGGTCGCAGGCCCGCCGCTGAAATGGTAGGTGCCAGAACGCTCTGGCGCGTCCTGCAACTGCGCGGCGATCTCCAGACAGGCGGCAGCGATGGCGCGCGCGGGCGTCGGCCCGCCGATCTGGTCGGCCACCACGCGCAAATGATCGCGCTCCGCGCCAAGCCGCAGCATGGTGCGCACGAAATTGGTGCCATGAGCCGAAAACACCCAGGAGGTGCGCAGGATCGCATGCGTGCCACCTGCGCCGCGCACCCCCTCCTCGCCTGCCAGCTTTGAGCGCCCATAGGCCCCGAGTGGCGCGGTGGGGTGGTCAGGTGCGAAGGGCTGATCGCCCGCGCCGTCAAAGACGTAATCGGTCGAGATATGGACGAGCGGAATGCCGAGCGCCGCGCAGGCATCGGCCATCGCCGTCGGAGCATGGCCGTTCACCGTCGTGGCCACCGCCTCTTCTTCCTCGGCGCGGTCCACTGCCGTATAGGCGGCGGCGTTGATCACGACACGCGGTGCAAGCGCCTTGATCTGCGCGGCGCACGCTGCCGGATCGCCCAGATCAGCGTCTGCGCGCCCCAGCATCCGCGCATTCGGCGCCAGCCGCGCCAATTCGCGCGCCACCTGCCCGCTCTGGCCAAACACGAGGATCATGCCTTGACCCCCAACCGCTCGCCGACCCCGTGACGCGCCTGCAAGGGCCGCCACCACGCCTCATTCTCCAGATACCACGCCACAGTGCGCCGCAGACCTTCCTCCACCGTCACTGAGGGCCGCCAGCCAAGTTCCGCGCGGATGCGGGTGGGATCAATCGCATAGCGCGCGTCATGGCCGGGGCGGTCGGCGACGAAGGTGATCTGATCGGCGTAGCTGCCCTGCGCTTTGGGGCGCATCTCATCGAGGATCGCGCAGAGCGTGCGCACAAGGTCGAGATTGCTGCGCTCATTCTCGCCGCCGATATTGTAGCTGCGCCCAAGCGCGCCCTTCGCGAGCACCAGAAGAAGCGCATCAGCGTGATCCTCGACATAGAGCCAGTCGCGCACATTGGAGCCATCGCCATAGATCGGCAACGGCTTGCCTGCAAGCGCGTTGAGGATGATCACCGGGATCAGCTTTTCGGGGAAGTGATAGGGGCCGTAATTGTTGGAGCAATTGGTCATCACCACGGGCAGGCCATAGGTGTGATGCCAGGCCTGCACCAGATGATCGCTTGCGGCCTTGGAGGCCGAATAGGGCGAGCGCGGGTCATAGGGGGTGGTTTCGGTGAATTGCCCAGTGGGGCCGAGCGAGCCGAACACCTCGTCAGTCGAGATATGATGGAAACGGAAGCTTTCGGGGCGGCCCTTCGCCACCCAATAGGCGCGCGCAGTTTCCAGCATCTCGTAGGTGCCGGTCACATTGGTCGAGATGAAATCCCCCGGCCCGTCAATCGAGCGGTCGACATGGGATTCGGCGGCCAGATGCATCACCGCATCGGGCTGATGCGCGGCGAAGATGCGGGTGAGCGCCGCGCGGTCGCGGATATCGGCCTGCTCGAAGGCATAGAGCGGGCTGTCTGCCACGCAAGCGACATTCTCCAGACAGGCGGCATAGGTCAGCGCATCGAGATTGACGACCCCATGCCCGCGCGCCACGGCCAGCCGCACCACAGCAGAGCCGATAAACCCCGCACCGCCTGTGACCAGAAGCTTCATCGCCTAGACCTCCATCCGAAACGGCGAGACGAAATCGGAAAACAGCGGCGCTTTTGCGTCTTTTTCGGACAGGATCGGGGCGTCCATGCCCCAGTCGATGCCAAGCGAATCCCAACGCACGGCCCCGTCACATTCGGGCGCATAGACATCGGTGCATTTATACTGCACCTCGCAATCCTCGGTCAGCGTCAAGAACCCGTGCAAAAACCCCTTGGGCACGAAAAGCTGCGCGCCATTCGCAGCGGACAGTTCGACCGCAACATGCTGGCCAAATGTGGCGGAGCCTGCGCGAATATCGACCGCGACATCGAGGATCACACCGCGCGAGCAGCGCACCAGCTTGTCCTGCGCATGCGGCGGGCGCTGATAATGCAAGCCCCGCAAGGTGTGGCGCGGCTGGGAATAGCTGTGATTGTCCTGCACGAAATCGGGCCAGTCGAGCCCCGCCTCTGCCAGCGCCGCGCGGTTCCATGTCTCGCTGAACCAGCCGCGCGCATCGCCGAACCGGCGCGGGGTGATCTGCAGGACACCGGGGAGCGTTGTGGTCTCGATCTGCATGCGCTGGTCCTTGGGCATAGCGGGTCAAGCGCGCCCGCATGCGTTGTATAGCACCCTGCGCCCGGTGCGCCACCCTTGCGCAGATGCGATCTTCTGCAAGGATCGTGCGCAGGAATTTACCCGGAATTTCTTGCCTTTGTCATATGGATTTCATATCCGGGCGCCTCATGTCATGGGGACATCAACAGGAGCGCCACATGCCGGACAGGATTTTCCAGACCTATGGGGTTCATCGCTGGGGCGCAGGCATGTTTGCCCGCCTCCCGAATGGCGATCTGGGGCTGGTCAACCCCGAACGCCCTGACGCGGCGCCCGCGAGCCTGCCGGCGCTTTTGCATGATCTTGACGCGCGCGGGATCCATACGCCCGTGCTGGTGCGCGTGGGCGCGTTTCTCAAGCGCCAGCTGGAAGCGCTCAATCAGGCTTTCGCCAAGGCCATCGAGGCCAATGACTACAAAGCCCCCTATCGCGGCGTCTTTCCGATCAAGGTGAACCAGCAGGCCGAGGTGATCGACCGTATCGTGGATTACGGCCGCCCCTTCCAGTTCGGGCTGGAAGCGGGATCGAAGCCCGAGCTGATCCTGGCGCTGTCGCGCGATCTGCCGAAAGACGCGCTTCTGATCTGCAACGGGATCAAGGATGCGGAATTCATCCGGCTGGGGATCCTTGCGCGCAAGGCAGGCATCAACTGCGTGCTGGTGATCGAATCCCCCGGTGAGGCCGATACGGTCATCGCCGAAGCCAAGCGGCTGGGCGAAATGCCCGCGCTGGGGGTGCGCATCAAGCTCACGCGGCGGGTGACGGGCAATTGGGCGGACAGTTCCGGCGACCGCTCGACCTTCGGGCTGACCACCAAGGAAGTCGTCGATCTGGTCGAGAAACTGCGCGCCCATGACATGCTCGATTGTCTGGTGCTGCAGCACGCGCATCTGGGAAGCCAAGTGCCGCAGATGATGGATATCCGTCAGGCCGTCGATGAAGCCTGCCGCTTCTACACGGAACTGCGCCGCCTTGGCGTGCCGCTGGACTATCTCGATCTCGGCGGCGGGCTTGGCATCGACTATACCGGCGAGGCGCGGGCGTCCGAGAATTCCGTCAATTACACGATGGATGAATATTGCGCCAATGTGGTGGAGACCGTGAAATACCAGATGGACGAGGCCGAGGTGCCCCATCCCACGCTGGTCACGGAATCAGGCCGCGCGATTGTCGCCTATTCCTCGATGCTCTTGTCGGACATTCTGGAGGCGAGCTATTTCGACCGCTCTGCACCGATCACGCCCGAGCCGGATGATCACCACATGCTCTCGGACATGGCGGCGATTGTCGATTACATGACACCGAGGCGGCTGCAGGAATGTCTCAACGACGCGGAATATTACCGCGAGGAGTTGCGCGCGCTGTTCCGTCGTGGCGTCATCGGGATCGAGGAAGTCGCCCGCGCCGAGCAGATCTTCCTCTATATCGTGGGCCGCATCAAGGATCGGGTCGCCGAGACGCCCGATGTCCCGCAGGAGGTGCATGAAGAACTCTCGGCCCATCGCGACATCTATCGCGCGAATTTCTCGCTCTTCCAGTCGCTGCCTGATGTCTGGGCGATTGACCAGCTTGTGCCCATCGCGCCCTTGCAACGCCTGAATGAAGCGCCCACCCGCCGCGCGGTGCTCTCGGACATCACCTGCGACAGCGATGGTAAGATCGACCATTTCGTGCTCGGCGACGGAGTCGGGAACGCGCTGCCGATCCATACGTTGACCCAAGGCGAACGCTATTTCATCGGCATCTTTCTGGTCGGCGCCTATCAGGAAACATTGGGGGATTTGCACAATCTCTTCGGGGATACCAATATCGTGACGGTTGATTTCAACGAGGACGGGGTTCTGGAAATCCAGCATGAGGTCGAAGGCGACACTGTGTCCGAGGTCATGGCCTATGTCGAG
>PXDM01000427.1 GCA_003565055.1 Paracoccaceae bacterium | reverse complement strand
TTCGAGCGCGCGCGCCAGATCCATGATCTGCTGCGCGCCGCGAACAGGCCCGATCTGATGACCCCGCAGCGCCATCTGATCCGGCAATACGGGTTCAGGGCACCGCTGACGGTCTGCGCGCAGGTTCTTGCGTCCTGGCGCCGGGGCGATCCGGTGTTGTTCGCGCCCGCGCGGAAACGTCATTAGGCAGAGTACCGTCTGCCCCTGCCGGGATCAGGATGCCTGGCTTTTCCCGCCGCCTGCAGACAAGGCGTCTTCGGTCAGGCGCTTTTCCTCGATCAGCACAAGATCGACCGGAGGAGGGCCGCGAGAGATCAGACCCTTGACCTTGCGCAGGGGCTTTGTCGCCCGCCATGAGGTCGAGGCGAAGACTTTTTCGAGTTTCGAAGTCAGATCACTGACGCGACGCGCAAGCCGGTCGCGCTGCTGTTCGGCAGTCTGACGCTTTCTGGTCTCGTTATGCAGATTATCCAGTGCCGCAGCCTGTTTCCGGGCGGCTTCCTGTTGTTGCAGCGTGACCTGTTTGCGCAGCAATTCAGCTTCCTGTGCTGCGGCTTTGTATTTCTCGCTCTCGTTATGCAGATCCTCCAGCGCCGCAGCCTGTTTCCGGGCGGCTTCCTGTTGTTGCTGTGCGACCTGCTTGCGCAACAATTCAGCCTCCTGTGCTGCGGCCTTGAGCTGCGCGTATTCGGCACCAAGCGCGGTCAGATCAAGTGCAATGGCCAAATCGGTTACAGGTGACAGGCTGACGGATAAAAGCTCGTCCAGACAGGCCTCTATATCGGGCAGTCGCAGTGTAACGGATGCGGCCAGCGCTATCGATACCTCGTCTGGTGCCGGACCCTTGCGGGCCCGCAGGAATTGTGCGTCGAGCCCCAGGCGTCTGGCCAGCTGGCTGCGCCCGGCCTCGCTTTCGGCTTCGAGTAGCAGGGCATCGACCAGCACCAGTTGCCGTCGATTCTGCCGATAGATATCAAGCACCTGTTGCACTGCCTCCCGCCAGGTTCTGATCGTGGCAACGGGATCCTGCCCATCTGCCAGCGCGCGGGCCATCAGTGTGGTCGGATACGGCCAGATAATCGCGCAGCTTGTGCGGCCAGAGTCGGTCGCTGATAGCGTGGCCTGAACGGTCTCTGCATCAAAGGGGCTGACCTGTACGCCCGGTATGGCCAGTGCCGCCGCGATGGCAGGGTCCATGTCGGGCAGAACAAAGATTGTGCAGTCCGTGGTCACAGAATGCTCGGGCAGGTGCCTGATCGCCGTTGTACCGGTCGTCATCTTGAGCCCTTTCAGCGATGGTAGATCACACGGAACGGTGCCGCTTGGCAGGTCGGCGGCACGCTAGCACCAGGACTGGGGCCGATCAAGGCGGATGGGGTTGAAGACGGGTTCATGCGGGTCCGGTCAGCCCATGCGTACGGCAGCAGGTCATGGCGCGCATGGAACGGTGAAGCCGACTACGATAAGCATAAAAGCGCTTTCCGCCCGCGTCACTTCATTAAGTCTTCATGCCGTTCAATCGCCTCTTCGACATCGTCGAATACCTCGATCTGGCCATCATGCAGCACCAGCCCGGCATCGCAAAAGGCACGTATATCCGCCATGGAATGGCTGACCATGATGGCGCTGGCTTCCTTCACGCGTTCGCGAAACACATTCTTGCTCTTGACCCTGAACCGTTTGTCGCCCGTCGCCGTGGCCTCATCGATCAGATAAGTGTCGAACTTGATCCCCATCGACACGCCAAAGGCGAGGCGCGATTTCATGCCGGACGAATAGGTGCGCACAGGCATGTGAAAGTGCTTTCCGATCTCGGCAAAATCCTCGACGAACTCGACCAGCTCGTCCGTGTCCACACCATAGACACGGGCCACGAAGCGCGTGTTCTGAACCCCTGTCATGTCGCCATGGAAACTTCCGGCATATCCCACGGTGAACGAGATCGACCCGTCCGAGACAATTTCGCCCGTGTCCGGGCGCATATTGCCCGAGACCATGTTGAGAAGGGTCGATTTCCCCGCCCCGTTGCGCCCCAGCAGCGCCAGCGATTTGCCGCTGGGCAGGGTCAGATTGAGATTGCGGATAACCGGGTAATAATCGCCCTTGACCCAGAACCCCTTGGAGATGTCGCGAAACTCGATCATCGCAGCCGCGCTCTCAACCCCTGTCGCGCAGGCTGTAATAGACCAGCGCCATGACAGCCCAGAACATCAGCGCAAAGAAGAACGTAAGCGAGATGATCAGCGTCGATTGCGGGTATTGTGCGCGCTGTGCCAGTGTGGGCTGGATGAAATTGGCCAGATACATATGCTGGCGCGAGGCGTTCTAGCGTGCGGAATCAAATGCGGTCAGCGCGGCCTGATAGGTCGACTCGGCAAAGGTCTGATCGACCTGCAGGCTTTCGAACTGGGAGATCAGCTGGGGGTAGTCGGTGTCATCGACCGTGATGTCCTGCTGGGTGAAGCTCTCGCGCTCTTCGCGGATGCGGTTGCGCACCACATCGATCCGGCGCTGCAACTGGCGCAGGCGGGGGTCGTTCTCATCGGCGGTCTGCGAGACCAGGTCGTAATCGACCAGAGCGGCGGCGAGTTGCTCCTGCAGGTTGCCCAGCACGCCCATCCGCCCCGAGATATCGGCCTGCGGATCGACGATCTGCGTACGCGCGCGGAACTCGGCCAGGGCCTGGCGCGCCGCGCGCAACCGCTCGAGCGAGGCTTCCAGATCGGCCTCGGCATTGCGCGTGGCATCAAGGCGTGCCGCGCTGTTGAGGCGGTTGATCATCTCCTCGCTCTCGGCCACGATCCGCTGCGCGAGGTATTGCGCTGTCTGCGGGTCGCGCGCGCGGACCTGGATCTGCAGCAAGCCGCTGGCCTTGTCATAGTTCACCCGGACCATGCGTCCCCAGAACCACAGCATGTCCTCGATCGTGGCATCAGGCCAGATCGAGAAGACCGGATCCTGCGGCCAGGTCTGGCTGTAATGGCCGACCAGATCGAAATTCTCCGAGATATTCTCGATGATTTCCTGGCTCTGGACGAATTCGAACAGCAGATCGGCATGGCTCTGCGCGCTTGCCCCCAACATGGAGCCCAGGCCCCCCAGCAGATCGCTGGCCGACCCCGTCTCTTCCTGCCGGATCGTGAAACCTACTTTCGAGGCATATTGGGGTTGGGCAAAGAGCATCAGATAGGCAGCTGCGATGAAAACCGGCAGGCCGATCACGATAAGCATACTCAGAAACAGACCGATGTGGCGTCGCTTGCGGCCCGCTGGCTGCGCCGGTGCGCGGATCGGAGCGCCCTCGGTTGCCACGGGGGCCTGCTTGGCAGCCGGTGCATCTGTTCTGGCGGGATTCTTTCGGTCCAGCCTGGAAACGGTATCCGCAGTTTCCTTCATCGCGCACAGGCCACCTTTGCTTGAGAGGCGCAATCGAGGCGTAGCAAGACTGCCTCCTTTCCATTAACAACAGCCATGCGGGAACCCAAGTGTTCATTTGATCACGTTGCGCAGAGCAGAAGGTAACGACATGAGTTTCGGGGCGGGAAAGACCCATGCGACCTCATCGACGCTCGGGATGAGCGTGCGCTCTATAGCAGCGCTCATGCTACGTGAGATGTCCACCCGCTACGGGCGGACACCGGGGGGCTATATCTGGGCCGTTCTGGAGCCTCTGGGGATGATCCTGCTTCTGGCTTACGCCTTCGAGCTTCTGGCGCGCTCTCCGGCGCTCGGGACCAGCTACATCCTGTTCAAGGCGACAGGGTTCATGATCCTGCAGGTCTTCACGACTCTGGGTGGTCAGGTCGGTAACTCCCTGACATTCTCCAAAGCGCTCTTGCGCTATCCGCGCGTGACCTGGGTGGATGCGATCGCGGCGCGGTTCCTGCTTAATGTAACCGTCGTCTTTGTCGTGACCTTTCTGATCCTTACCGGCATCATACTGGTTCAGGGACTTCAGCTTCTGATCAACTGGGGCCCCATCTTTCTGGCCATGAGCCTGACCGCAGCGCTTGGGCTGGGCATGGGCTGTCTGAACAGCTTCCTGTTCATGCGCTTCCCGGTCTGGCAGCAGCTCTGGTCCATCCTGACACGCCCGCTTTTCCTGATTTCAGGCGTAATCTTCCTCTATGAGGACATGCCGCCTCTGGCCCAGACGATCCTGTGGTACAATCCGATCCTGCATCTGACCGGGCTGATGCGCGATGGGTTCTATGTGCTCTACCGCCCCAGCTATATCTCGCTGGTCTATGTCGGGTTCTGGATCATCATCCCCATGGTTCTGGGGCTTTTGCTGCTCAAGCGACACCATCGCAACCTGCTCTATCGCTGAGCGGGTCGCGCAGCCAGCGGTCGCGGGCGAACAGACAGGACAGTTTGTTTAGCGTCTCAGTCAGACCCGCAACTGCGGCATGACCAACGCCAGCGCCGCTGTTTCCAGCCAGTGCTGGCGGTGCAGTCCGAATCGGCGCAGAAGTCGCTGCAAGGCGAAACGCTGCGCCTGTTCGCGCGTATCCAGCAGATGTCGGGCTGTCCCCGAAAGCGGCAGATCGGCCCGCGCCAGCGCATCGAGATTGGTCATGATCCAGCCATGCATCTCGCCGTTCAAGAGCGCCAGGATCCGCGTGGCATGCGCGCGCGCAGCGGCGTGACTGCCG
>PXDM01000533.1 GCA_003565055.1 Paracoccaceae bacterium | reverse complement strand
GCAGCCAGTGCGCGCCGCCATCCGAGCGGCAAAGGCGCACCTTCTCTTCCTCCCGCCTTACAGCCCGGACCTCAACCCCATCGAACAGGTCTTTGCCAAGCTCAAACACATGCTCCGAGAGGCGTCCGAGCGCACTGTGGAAGCGACCTGGCGCAAGACCGGTGCCCTCCTCGAGCTCTTCAGCCCGCAGGAATGCGCAAACTACCTCGTCAACGCAGGATATGCTTCAAGCTGATCTCATCCCGCTCTAGAACGCGTCGCGGCCGTCGCCGTCACGCTCTATCCAACTGGTTTCGCTCGTCAAAAAACGCGCGAATGCTGCTCAGGCCCCCGAAGCCGGGCGCGTCATGAGGATCCGGTCATCCTCTTGCGTGGCCAGCGTAACATCGGGCGTGGCGCTGTGCTCCAGCACCTTGCGGGCATTGACCAGATCATTGTGCTCTGCGCGCAATTCGGCATCAGGCCCGGCCAGCCCATGCGCCAGCCAGCGCGCGACCAGCCGCTTGCGCAACAGCGCCATCGGCGCGGTCAGCAGCAAGGTCACGTCAAAGGCCCGCGCCAGCCCGGCCCAATCGCCCTGTTGCAAGAGCAGGTAATTGCCCTCGAAGATCACGAAACGGACCTCCGCGCCAAGCTGCGCGGCCTCGGGCAGCGTGCAATCCTGCGCGCGGTCGAAAAGCGGATAGCGCAGATCGCCCGCATCCGCGCGCACGGCCCGCACCAATGCGGCGAAGCCATCCGCGTCGAAGGTCTCGGGCGCGCCCTTCACAGCCAACATCCCGCGCTCGTCGAGCGTGGCATTGTCGAGGTGAAACCCGTCCATCGGCACCAGCGCCACGCGCTCTGCGCCTGCCTCGGCCCCCAGCGCCTCGGCCAGCGCCTCCGCGAAGGTCGATTTGCCGACACCGGGCGGCCCGGCCAGTGCGACCAGCACGCGGGCATGGCCGTCCTGCGCCGCGACAATCTGGCGACACAGCGTCGCGAGGTCATCCGCGTTCAACATCTCCCCCTCCGTTCCGAAGCCCGGCGGCCCGGACCCTGACGGCTGCGTGATACTGCACCATCCCGCACTGGTCTATCCCCGAATCCCTGCAGCCTCGGCCAGAAAAAGCACCTGACCGCGCGGCAGCATGGCCCCGCTGCGCTCAAGCTGCCAGCCGCAGCGCGCGGCCATTTCGTGCAGCTGCGCCTCCAGCAGATGAAAAGGCGCGCGGGCAGCATGGGTCACCACCCCGTCTGGCTGGCGATAGGGGCCGCCCGCTGCCTGCGCATCGGGGGCGAGAAAGACCGTGAACAAAAAGCGCTCCAGATGCGGGAAGCGGCGCAGACTGGTGAGCGCGCGCTCCAGATGATCGCAGGTCAGATGCGGAAAGACCGCGAAAGCAATGGCATGGGTGATGCTCTGCGGCACGCCGGGAAAGGCGAAATCCGCATCCTCGATCAGCTGCGCCGGATCAAGCCGCTCGGGCTGCGCCAGCTCCATGCGGTGGCCCGCCAGCAGGATCGCGCGCGAGGCATCCGTCGCCCAGTAATGCCCGGCGTCGAGATAGGGCACCAGCTTGCAGCCCAGCCGCAACGCCCCCGCCCCGATATCGAGCAGGTGATGATGCGGCATGACCCCGGCATCCTTGAGAAGCGCGAAGGCGATCCGCCCGGTTTCCTCCCACCGCCCGCCGACAATATCGCGGTGCCGCCCGGCGGCAATGGCTGTGGCGTAGAAATCCGGCACTGCGTAAGGATTGCCGGACATGGCGCAGCGCCTCCGCTCAAGCATGACAGATCAGCGCGCCGGGCGTGATCTGCGGTTCCATCGCGCTCAGATGATCGAGAACCGTCATCTTGGCAAGGTTATTTTCCCACCAGAGCCCTGCGGCTCGTCAAAAACGGCATTGACGACGGGCCGCGATCATTTGACCTTGCGCGAGGCAGGATCATCTCGCAATGGCAGGACGCGCCGGGTTAGCTGGTGATCGGCTCTGTAAAAACAGTGTGGCAGCATGACGAATGACACAGCGCCAGCAGGATCTGACCCGCGCGCGGGCACGGTGGCAGAGGTGTTTGCGGCCTTCCTCAAACTGGGCCTGACCAGTTTCGGCGGGCCCATCGCGCATCTGGGCTATTTCCGCGATGAGCTGGTGACCCGGCGGCGCTGGCTCGATGACCGGGCCTATGCGGATCTGGTCGCGCTGTGTCAGTTCCTGCCCGGTCCGGGCTCGTCCCAGATGGGCTTCGCGCTGGGCATGATGCGCGCCGGCTGGCCGGGCGCGCTCGCGGCCTTTGCGGCCTTCACGCTGCCCTCTGCGTTTGTGCTTTTCGCCTTCGCGATGGGGGCCGCGCGCGTAGCGGGACCAGTGGGCATGGGCGCGATTCACGGGTTGAAGATCGTTGCCGTGGCCATCATCGCGCAGGCCGTCTGGGGCATGGCGCGCACGCTCTGCCCCGACCGCGAACGCGCGGCGATTGCCGTGGGCGCGGTCGCCGTGCTGGCCTTCGTTCCGGGGGTCTTCGCGATGGTCGGCGCGATTGCGCTGGGCGCGCTGGCCGGGCTCGCGCTGGGGCGCGGGACCGCGCAGCCTGTGGGCGGCGAGGTCGCCGTGCCCGTCTCGCGCGGGCAGGCCTTCGCGGCGCTTCTCGCCTTTGCCGCGGCGCTGACACTCTTGCCGCTGCTGGCAGGCACCAGCGAGGCGCTTGCCGTGATCGACAGTTTCTTTCGCGCAGGCGCGCTGGTCTTTGGCGGCGGGCATGTCGTGCTGCCGCTCCTGCAGGCCGAGCTCGTCACCACAGGCTGGGTCACGCCCGACGACTTTCTGGCCGGATACGGGGCCGCACAAGCCGTGCCCGGCCCGCTCTTCACCTTCGCAGCCTATCTCGGCGCGGTCATGGGACCTGTGTCGAGCCCGCTCGCAGGCGCGGCGCTTGCGCTCACGGCGATTTTCCTGCCGGGCTTCTTGCTGCTGGTGGGCGTCATGCCCTTCTGGGACCGCTTCCGCCGCATGGCCCGCGCGCAATCGCTGATGCAGGGCGCGAATGCGGCGGTGGTCGGCATCCTCGGGGCCGCGCTCTACACGCCTGTTTTCACCAGCGCCATCGGCGACATGCGCGATTTCACGCTCGCGCTGGTCTGTTTCGTCGCCCTGATGGCCTGGAAATCCCCGCCCTGGCTGGTCGTGATCCTCGCGGCTATGGGCGGGATCGGGCTGGCGCTCATCGGCTGAGCGCGGGAGATTAGAAAAATGAGGAATTTCTGGTCTATCAACGCATGCGACACGACCTTTTGTGGCTACATGGCTCATTGCGTTCTTTGTATGAAGCTTATCTCTTTGCCTAAGCGTCTTTTCCTTTTGCTGAGTTTATCCAGTCAACAAGGTCCTTTCCTTCACGAAGTTCGAGCCTGTATGGAATTGCCTCTGCCCATTCTTTTTTTACCGAGGGGGCGAAGCGGGAGGTCGTGGTAATCACCGCTTTCGACGCGTTCCGATCATGATACAGTGTTCCCATCATTGCTCGCACATCGTTGGGAGAAACCGTGCGACCTTTCCCAAAGGCTTTGCACTGATCAAGAATCCTGATGCTCGCGAAACCAGATTTTTCTGCAATCACATCCCTGCCACCATCTCCACTCGAGGGCGTCAGAGTTACTCGATAACCTTGTTTGTCATATGACGAAGCCACAAACTCCTCAAAGGCTCGTGGATGCTTTGAAAATTCAAAAAGAAGATCCGGATTCTGAGTGATCTGATCATATATCGCAATCCATGGCGGTGTCAGCGTGCTGATAATTTGCCCAGCTTCGACGTTTGCTTTCGCTTCTAAGATCTGGACTGGTATGATTAGGGAATGCGAAAAATTATCAAGTTTTCTGCGTACGCGCGCTCGCCTTTTTCGTCCACTGTCAGAACCAATCCCTAGTCCAAGTCCCAGCCCGATCATTTGCCTATTTTCTCCTTCTCGCTTTGCCCCCGCGCTGCCCCGGACGCCCGGCGGTCGAGCGCGGCTTGACTGCGTGATCGACCGCATCCTCCACGGCGGACTGACGCGCCAGCGGGTCATCGGCGACGGCCAGCTCCACTGCCTCCAGCCGCTTGACCTCATCGCGCAGCCGCGCGGCTTCTTCGAACTCCAAGTTCTCCGCCGCCTTGCGCATCTGCATCCGCAGCCCGTCGAGATGTGCCTGTAGGTTCGCGCCGGGTTTCACTTTCTCAACCTGCGCCGTCACGCGGGCCATATCCGTGTCGCCCTGCCACAGCCCCGCCAGAACATCTTCAACATTTTTACGAACTGTTTGCGGCGTGATCCCGTGTTCGAGGTTATAGGCGATCTGCTTTTCACGACGGCGATTTGTCTCCGCCAGCGCGCGCTCCATCGACCCGGTGATGCGATCCGCATACATGATCACCCGCCCATCTGCATTGCGCGCCGCGCGTCCGATGGTCTGCACCAGCGAGGTCTCGGAGCGCAGGAAGCCTTCCTTATCCGCATCGAGGATCGCCACCAGCCCGCATTCGGGAATATCGAGCCCCTCGCGCAAGAGGTTGATCCCGATGAGCACGTCAAACGCCCCAAGCCGCAGATCGCGCAGGATCTCGATGCGTTCGATCGTGTCGATATCGCTGTGCATATAGCGCACGCGGATGCCCTGTTCGTGCAGATATTCG
>PXDM01000293.1 GCA_003565055.1 Paracoccaceae bacterium | reverse complement strand
CAGCCCTTCGATCTGGGCCGCAAGCACGGCCTGTTTTTCGGCCGCAGAGCGGAAGCGCGTCGCCTCGACATGGAGGTTCGGGCGGGCTGTCGGCCCCTTGGGGATGCAGCCGGGCATGCGGTTCTCGAAGGCGAACAGGGCTGCGGGGTCCCGGTTCTGCAGCCCCTCCATGAACAGCGCGACATTGAGATGCTCGCGCCCGTGGAATTGCGGGACAAGAAAGCCCGCGTCGATCCCGTCCTGCCAGAGCTTCAGGGCGCGGCCGTGGCGCGGGTAGCGCGCGAAGGTCCGGGGCAGGGGTTCCCAGTGATAGGCGGCGTAGCCATCGGCCTTGATCGCGTCGAAATCGGGGTTGCCCATGATCGTGTCAGTGGTGATCAGCGGCGGGCGGCCGCGGCGGTCGCGAAAGCCGCCCAGAAGGCCGAAGAGCAGTTCCAGATCATCCTCGCTCAGCAGGGAATCGTAGCGCTCATACGCAGTCTGATCGACCGGGTAGCCCGCCTTCAGGCAGCGTTCATAGACCGCGCGCGAGGGCATGCGGATGCTGCCCCAGTCATCGCTTTCGATCACGATGATCCTGCGCCGCGTGCGCCAGCCGCGCAGGTTGCTGCGATAGGGCGCCAGAAAGTCGCGCAGCATGGTCACGCAGCGTGGTCCTGCCGGGCCCGGATGGTCTTGATCAATGTGTCCACCATCCATCCTTGCGGGTTGAACGGCCCGGGATGCCAGGTCAGATCCGGGTCCCAATAGCCTGTGCAAGGGTCATACACTTCCTTGACGAAGCCGTAGCTGATCTCGACGATCAGGGGATTGCCATCGGGGTCGAAGACGAAATCATAGGCAGCGCATTGCGATCCCAGCTGCTCGGTTGCCTGAAACGCGATCTTCACGCAGCGTTCGTCGAAGTCTTCGC
The DNA here is from genome assembly GCA_003565055.1 of Paracoccaceae bacterium. Taxonomy (GTDB): domain Bacteria; phylum Pseudomonadota; class Alphaproteobacteria; order Rhodobacterales; family Rhodobacteraceae; genus Roseinatronobacter. The sequence continues at coordinate 3,745 of PXDM01000293.1, read as the reverse complement.
GCGCATAGGCGAAATTGCCGCTGCCCGAGGCGCGGAAATCATTCTCGCGCACGAAACGCTTCAGCGCGAAGGCCTTGCCTCCGATGACGATGATGCGCGTGTCCGAACTGTTCCCGGGCATGAACTCCTGAAAATAGGCATAGCCGTAGTCGCGGCCCAGAACGCGCGAGAACTCAGGCGGGTAGAAGACGCGCGCGGCGCCTTTCAGAAGCTCCATGGGTGCTGCCTTGCCCATGCGCACCTTGCGCCAGCGTTCCTGCAGGCTGCCCCAGGCATCGTAATTGGGAAACCCGCGCCCGAAGGCCTGTCGTACAAGCTTGCAGGCCTCTGCGCGGGTGCGCACCAGCTGGACATTGGCCGAGCCTGCCCCGCCGCGCAGCTTGAAGACCTTTGGAAACTGCGTCTCCTCGACCCACTTCAGCGCAGATTTCTGATCAAGGAACACCCATGTAGGCACGAAGGGCACGCCCAGAGCCTCAAAGAGGTATTTCTGCGAGAGCTTGTCGTCGAAATGCCAGGCGGTGCGCCAGTCTGGAAAGACCGGAAAGCCCGTATGCTCGAGCGCCTGCAGGATGCCCTTGGCGGCCAGCAGATCGGCCGGGCCCATCTGGCTGTGATGCCACATCAGCCCGTCGCAGCCCTGCAACTGCGCGATGATGTCGGAAGCGTGGCAATCGACGCGCTTGACCTCGATGCCATTGGCTTCGCACCAGGCAACCCAGCGCGGATGGAAGCCGCGTGCGCTGTTGTGAATGGCAAGTTTCATTTCATATCCGATCCCAGAATGGCGCGTTTCGCCCCCCCGAGGATGGGGCGGATGCGGGTGGTCCAGACTTGTTCCAGCAGAAAGCGCGGCGTGGCGCTGTGGGCGAGGAAGCGTGTGAGGTCTTCCATCTGCGCGTGTGAAAAGCCCAGCTCGCGCGGCTCTGGCGGGATGTCGGCGGGCGCGTCGGGGAGGGGGAGCGCCTCGCCCTGCGGCAGAAGGGCTTTCCAGGCGTCCCATTCCGCGCGATGGGCCGTGACGGCCTGCGCGGCGACGGCCTGCGCATGTGCCTCGAGCGCTGCGCCCTGCACTTTCGCGGCCGGGTCTAGCTTCAGCAGATGCTCGTAGAGGGGGACCACCATATCGGGGCGCTCAGTAGCCAGCAGGCGCAGCAGCGCCAGTTCCGACAGCGCGAGCGAGGGGTTTACCGAAGCCGGCGGGCGCACCTGCGGCGGCGTGACCCCGAGCCAGTCAGTGAAGAAGATCCGCTCCAGCAGCCCCGCGCCGCGGCCATATGCGCGCGCGGTCAGATCGATGCCGCGCGCCTCCACGCCCTGGCGCAGCCCGGCAAGGTTGTGCGGCAGGTCATAGCCGGCCTCGGCCCATGTGGCGATGCTGCCGGCCGTGCCGCGCTTGGCGCGGTGCTTGTAGAGCGAGAGGAACTGACCGGCCGGGTCGCGCAGGATCACCAGAATCTTCAGTCCCTCGAATCCGAGAGCCGAAAGGGTCTTGTGGAACCGCGTCAGCGTGTCGGGGGTGCTCAGCGGCGCCAGAAGCTGTTCATTCGTCACCATGACCGCGCGGCAACCCTGCGCTGTGGCCGTGTCCTTCGCGGCCTTCAGATCGCCTGCCAGCGCGTCCCAGTCACCCTGCGCGATCCGGAGCGCCAGCTTGCGGCCATTGCCGGCCGAGATGCGGCCCGCCTTCATGCAGCGCTCGTCATGGGCTGTGCCGGGCGGAAACCAGACGCCTTGCCTGCGCAGATCGTCGCGACCAAGCGCCGAGAGCGTCTGCAGGAAGGAGCTGCCGGTCTTTTCCGTGCCGATATGAAGGAAAACCTGCATGGCAGCTCAGTTGGTCCGGACCCGAACGGGCGTGCCGGTGCCCTTCTGGTCGGGGGGCACCATCTCGACCAGCATGTAGTCATTGGCCAGATCGCCGATGATGCGCGAGGTAGGGTTGTTGGCGTGGGAGCGGATCACGGAATGATTGTGCTTCGAGATCGTGGTCAGGCATTTGAAGCCCGCGCCCCAGGCGGTGTTGTAGAGGATCTGGTTCATGACGCGGCCGATGCCCTGGCCTTCCCAGTCCTGATCGATGGCGCGGCCGACAAAGGATTTGCGATTCCAGAAGCAGCGCAGGAAGAAATAGCCGACCAGCGCCTCATCCCGGAAGGTGCCGAACATGAGGAAGGCGGGGTCTTTCGCCTTGCGGGTGACGCTCTGCAGATCGAAGCCATGCGGTTTGAAGAACTCCATCCGCGCCGCGGGCTGCCGGGTCAGGAAGGCCGAAAGCGCGGCGCTGTCTGCTTGTGTGAGCAGCCGGAAGCTGAAGCCATCGAGCTGGTAGCGGTCCAGGCAGGCGCGGGCATTGGCCATAACGCGGCGGCTGTGCAGTATCAGGAAGAGAAGCGAATTCACCTGCTCGATCCCGCGCCACAGAAAGGGCAGGCGGTGCTTGATCTTGAGAAGCAGGCGAATCATGCATAAGCCTCGAGCGCAGGCTTCAGCCCCCGCCCTACGGGCAGTTGCCAGACAAGCTTGCACCAGTCATGGTTGCCCTCGATCAGCCCGGGGCCGTCAGGCGTGATGACGATGTCCCAGCCGATCGAGCGGTTCTGCCGGTGCAGCAGGCTCGCGGCACGGGCAAGCTCCAGCGTCTCGGGCCAGAAGGGGATCTGGAAGCCTTCGATCGGGGTTCCCGTGACAGGGTGGATCGCCTCGGGTGCACGGGTGATGTCGGAATAAACCCCGGGGCCCGTGACGCGGCCGGTGTCCTCATCGACCGGGGCGGCGAGATTGCCGGCCGCCATGTTGTCGACCTCGGAATTGACCGAAATGCGCAGCCGGCAGCCGAGGATATGGCAGCCTCCCTCGGCATCGAGCGCGGTGAAGATGCGCACTGTGTTCACGCCCGCGGGCGAGAGGCGCATCAGATCGGGGTGCTGGCGGATGCCTTCCTCGACCAGATCATAGCCATTGCGCCTCATGAAGGGCAGGAGATCCTCTGCCGTCAGGGTAGATGCCTCGACAAAGGCGATGCCCACGCCGCAATTGCCCTTGGCGGGCTTGAAGACCAGACGCTCATGCGTGGCGAGCACCTGTTCGGCCAGCTCCGGCTGCGCCTCGAGTTCCTTGCGCGTGCAGACCGCATGGCGGAAGAACTGGCGATAGGCCGCGTGGAAGCGGCATTTGTCCTCGAGGATCTCGCGCTTGTCGGGCGGGTTGGCGCGGCGCTGGAACTCGTACATCGTGCCGGTGCCGGCCCATCTGGCCTTTTCCTCGGCGGTCAGGTCGAAGAAGCGGAACTGGTAATATTCGAGGATCGAGATGTTGTAGCGCAGGCTGTCGCGCACGATACGCGCCCATTGCCCGGGCCGCGACCAACCCTTGGCCTCGCGCAGATGGTCCATGAAGCGGGCCAGCCGCGCGCGGTCGAGCTGGCGCAGGTAATAGGCGAAATAGGCCAGACGGCGGGGGAGTTCCTTCATGGGCGTGCCTCGATCCGCTGCGCAAGCTCGCTTGCGCTGATGAATTCGACCTCCGGCCAGCGCTGGACGATCGCCTGCAGGAGCCGCTTGAGATCATCAAGCCCCGCGCGGCGATTGGCGGGGGCGATATGGCCGCAGAAATTCACCCGGTGCGAGCTGATCATCGCCGGCTTGCCCCAGCGAAACGCGGCCTCGATCTGCGACAGCGTGCGCGCGACCTCATCGCGGCCGGGCGCCAGATTGGGCTCGAAGACGACATTGCGCACCAGTGT
>PXDM01000351.1 GCA_003565055.1 Paracoccaceae bacterium | reverse complement strand
TTGAGGGCTCAGTGGGCTGAGCCCGCTTTGGAATGACGAGGATAAGAGAAATGTTGAATATCAATAACCTGCACGCCGAACTTGAAGAAGATTCTGAGGTGAAGATCCTCAAGGGCCTGTCCCTCACCATCAATCCCGGTGAGGTTCATGCGATCATGGGGCCGAACGGGTCGGGCAAATCAACTCTGTCCTATGTGCTCTCGGGCCGCGATGGCTATGAGGTGACCGAGGGCAGCGCGACGCTCGAGGGCGAGGACCTGCTGGATATGGAGCCGGAAGAGCGCGCGGCGGCGGGGCTGTTTCTGGCGTTTCAATACCCCGTGGAGATCCCCGGCGTCGGCAACATGACTTTCCTGCGCACCGCCGTCAACGCGCAGCGCAAGGCGCGCGGTGAGGATGAATTGTCGGCAGGTGAGTTTCTGAAACTCGTCCGCGCCAAGGCCAAGGAATTGCAGATCGACGCGGATATGCTCAAGCGGCCCGTGAATGTGGGTTTCTCGGGCGGTGAGAAAAAGCGCAACGAGATCCTGCAAATGGCGATGCTCGCGCCGAAAATGTGCATCCTCGACGAGACCGATTCCGGCCTTGATGTCGATGCGATGAAGCTCGTTTCGGACGGGGTGAACGCGCTGCGCTCTCCCGAGCGGTCATTCCTTGTTATCACGCATTATCAACGGCTTCTGAACCATATCAAACCCGATGTCGTGCATATCATGTCGGAAGGTCGCATCATCAAGACGGGTGGGCCGGAACTGGCGCTCGAAGTCGAGGAAAACGGCTATACTGACCTGCTCGCGGAGGCGGCAACATGATGCCACGCGCGAAACTTCTGGAGCAGAAACGCGATGCGGCGCGCACATGGCTCGACGGGCGCGCACTGCCCGAGGGCGGCGCATGGGCGAGCAAAGCGCGCAAGGCTGCCGAGGCGCGGCTGCGCGAGATGGGGTTGCCGAGCAAGCGCGACGAATACTGGCGCTACACTGACCCGCGCCGCATGACGGAGCATGCGCCGCAAACCGCGGTCCTGCATGACACCGGCACGGATGCGCCTGTCTTTGACCAGATGGACCGGGTGAAGCTGGTTTTTGTCGATGGTGTCTTCGACGCCGCTGCCTCCGACGCGCCGGAGCTTGCCGGGGTCGAGATCTCGCAACTCGCCGATGCCGCGCGCAGCGATCTGCACTGGGCGCGCGATCTCTACGGGGTACTCGAAGCGCGTGGGCAATCGCCCGTTGCGCGCCCTCTGGCCAGCCTGAACACGGCCTTCGCGACCGAAGGCGTCCTGATCCGCGTCACGGGCAAGGCCAGCAAGCCCATCGCCCTGATCTATCGCCGCAGCGCGACGGATGCAGATGCGATGATGCATCACGTGATCCGGCTCGATGCCGGGGCGGAGCTGACGCTGCTCGAAGATGGCCCGGTCGCCGCGCGCTCCAATCAGGTCACGGAGTTTGATCTCGCCGAGGGCGCGCAACTGCATCACATCCGCGTGCAGGGGCGCGATCACGAACGCGCTGGCGCGACCCATCTTTTCGCCCGTGTCGAGGCGCAGGCGCAGCTCAAATCCTTCACGCTCTCGGCCAACGGGGCGCTGACGCGCAATGAGGCGGTGATCTGGCTCGATGGTCAGAACGGCTCGGCGCATATCGCGGGCGCCTGTGTGGGCGATGGAGCGTTTCACCATGATGATACTGTGTTCATCAACCATGCCGCGCCGCGCTGCGAGAGCCGTCAGGTTTTCAAGAAAGTGCTGCGTCACGGGGCTGTCGGCGTGTTTCAGGGCAAGATCCTCGTGGACCAGATCGCGCAACTGACCGATGGCTATCAGATCAGCCAGTCGCTGCTGCTCGATGAGGATGCGCAATTCCTCGCCAAGCCGGAATTGGAAATCTACGCCGATGACGTGAAATGCTCGCATGGCTCGACCTCTGGCGAAATCGACCCGAACCAGCTGTTTTATCTGCGCGCGCGCGGGGTTCCGGAACGGCGGGCCAAGATGCTCCTCGTGCTGGCATTTCTAGCTGAAGCGCTCGAAGAGATCGCGGATGCGGATTTGGCCGAAGAGCTGCGCGAGCATCTCAAGGCCTGGTTCGACCGGCGTGGTTGACCAGTCTCAGAGCGGTTTCGAGGCGCGACGATGTCATTAGTCCGGAATATTGCCCGCAGCTATCGCGACCCCGGCGGGGTCGTGTCGCAACTCGCGCGTGGTGACATACGCGAACCCCAGGTGCTATTTTTTGGGCTTCTCGCCTGCGGGCTGATTTTCGTCGCGCAATGGCCAGTTCTGTCGCGCGAGGCAACACTCGACACATCCGTGACGTTCGAGCAACGCATGGGCGGCGCGCTCTTTGCGGTGATGTTCGTCTTGCCGCTACTGCTCTATGCGATTGCCGGGCTCCTGCAATTCGGCCTGCGGTTGTTTTCGCGTTCGGTCAACGGGTTACATGTGCGGCTTGCGTTTTTCTGGACCTTGCTGAGTGTCACACCGCTGATGATGATCGAGCGCGGGATGAGCGCCTTTCTGGGGGCGCATCCCGCCGTGACCGTTTTGGGGTTTGTCGTGGCATTGGTCTTCCTCTACAAGCTGACAGCGGGTCTGGGCGCGGTTCTGCGTCTCAGTTCCGACCGCAGTCAGCAAGGGTAGGCTTAATGGATCTGAATGTCGCAACGATCAGCGCCTTGTTGCGCGTGACCTTCACGCGCCCGAGAGAAGCGGCGGAGACCCTGCTGCGGTCGAACCTGCCTGACGATGCGCGCTGGCTCGGCTTCGTCATTGTGGTCCTGTTGTCGGTGATCCTTGGCTATGGCTCAATGAGCCTGATGGAAGATGCGGGCGCGTTCGGCGGCTCCCTGGTCGGCGTCGCCGTGATGCAGACCATGCTGCTTCTGGGGATGGTGGTCGCGGTTCAGGGGATCGGGCGTGCGTTTGGCGGACAGGGGCGTTTTCCGGACACGTTGCTCCTGATGGCCTGGCTGCATTTCGCGATGCTGGTCTTTCAACTGGGACAGATTTTCGTCATCCTGCTGGTGCCGCCGTTTTTCGGGTTGATCGTCATTGTGTCGATCGTGGCCTTTTTCTGGCTGCTGGTCAATTTCATCGCTGTTTTGCATGGCTTCACGTCCCCGTTGAAAGTTCTGGTGGGCATCATATTTGCATTATTCGGAATGTCGCTGATCATGGCTGTCCTTTTGGGCATGCTCGGCGTGGCTGCCATGGGATGACTTGCGCAATGACGGAAACACTGGATATCGCGGCAGTGCGGGCCGATTTTCCGATCTTGTCGCGGCAGGTCAACGGCAAGCCTTTGGTGTATCTCGATAACGGGGCCTCGGCACAGAAACCGCGCGCCGTGATTGATGCGGTGACGCGCGCCTATGCCGAGGAATATTCCAACGTTCATCGCGGCCTGCATTACCTGTCGAACCTGTCCACGGATCGCTATGAGGCTGTGCGCGGCAAGTTGCAGCGTTTCCTGAATGCCGCGCATGAGGACGAAATTCTCTACACGACCGGCACGACCATGGGCATCAATCTGGTGGCCTATGGTTGGGCCATGCCTCGATTTGAACCCGGCGACGAGATCGTGCTCTCGATCATGGAGCATCATGCCAATATCGTGCCCTGGCACTTCCTGCGCGAACGGCAAGGTGCGGTGCTGAAATGGATTGATTGCGCGGCGGATGGCAGTCTCGATCCGCAGGCGGTGATTGACGCAATTGGTCCGCGCACCAAGCTTGTCGCGATCACGCATATGTCGAATGTGTTGGGAACCGTCGTGGATGTGGCTGCGATCTGCGCTGCGGCGCGGGATAAATCCGTGCCGGTGCTGGTGGACGGGTCGCAAGCGGCGGTGCATATGCCTGTTGATGTGCAGACCATCGGCTGCGATTTCTATGCTGTGACCGGCCATAAGCTCTATGGGCCATCAGCCTCCGGCGCGATCTATATCAACCGCGCCCGTCAGGCCGAGATGCGGCCTTTCATGGGGGGCGGGGACATGATCCGCGAAGTAACGCGCGACGGGGTGAGCTATAATGACCCGCCACATAAATTCGAAGCCGGAACCCCCGGAATTGTGCAGCAGATCGGGCTTGGTGTCGCGATTGACTACATGATGGGTCTGGGCATGGACGCCATCGCTGCGCATGAGGCCGATCTGCGTGACTACGCACAGTCGAGATTGGCGGGGTTGAACTGGTTGAATGTGCAGGGCACAGCACCGGGCAAGGGCGCTATTTTCAGCTTCACGCTGGAAGGGGCCGCCCATGCGCATGACATCTCGACGGTGCTCGACAAGAAAGGGATCGCAGTGCGCGCGGGCCAGCATTGCGCGGCCCCGCTGATGGATCATCTTGGGGTTTCTGCGACATGCCGGGCATCTTTCGCGATGTACAACACCCGCGCCGAGGTCGATGCGCTGATTGATGCGTTGGAACTCTGCCACGATCTTTTCGCCTGAATTCGGTGATTGCATCGCCCGACGCGGCGCAGTATACGCATGGCGTCCGCACCCATAGCTCAGCTGGATAGAGCGCTGCCCTCCGAAGGCAGAGGTCAGAGGTTCGAATCCTCTTGGGTGCGCCAGATTTCTCTCACGCACCCTCGGCTTACGCTACGCGCCGCGCTGCAAGCGCTCCAGAAGCGCGCGCGAGGGCTGGCC
>PXDM01000405.1 GCA_003565055.1 Paracoccaceae bacterium | reverse complement strand
GCTCGCGCGCCGGGACCAAACCTGCCTATGCCGAGGCCGCCCGCGACACAGGCGCGATGATGGCGCGGCGCGGCTGGCGGCTGGTCTATGGCGCAGGCGATATCGGCATCATGGGCGAGGTCGCGCGCAGCGCGCAGGATGCCGGAGCCAAGGTGTTCGGGGTCATCCCGACGCATCTGATGGCGCTGGAGGTCGGGCGGCTCGATCTCGGCACGCTGGTCGTGACCGAGACCATGCATGAGCGCAAGAAAGTCATGTTCACCAATTCCGACGCGATTGTTGTGCTGCCGGGCGGCGCGGGCACGCTGGACGAGTTCTTCGAGGTGCTCACATGGCGTCAGATCGGGTTGCATGTGAAGCCGGTCTTCCTGCTGGACACAGACGGGTTCTGGCAACCGCTGATCGGGCTCATTGATCACGTGATCGCGCAGGGCTTTGCCGCCCCGTCGCTGCGCGAGTATTTCACCGTGGTCGATTCGGTGGCCGCGCTGGAGACAGGCTTGAACGAAGCGCTCGCCCGCCCCGCTGTCATCGCCTGAGCCTGACGCCCGCCCCCGTGGCAGAGCGTCGCCGGACCGCGATTTCAACGCTATACTTGCCCCTACGTCACCTGCACCCCTGATCTTGTCGGCAAAAACCGTCCCGACAGCCGCCCCCCTGTCCGCCCCACCTTGCGCAGACAGGGCCGGGCGCATAAAGAATGCGCGAAATATATTCGGGGAAGGGTCAATCCATGCCGCTTCTGGTGATGAAATTCGGCGGCACCTCGGTGGCCGACCTTGCGCGCATCCGCAATGCGGCGGAGAAAGTGCGCGCGGAGGTTGCTCGCGGCTATGATGTGATCGTCATCGTCTCGGCCATGTCGGGCAAGACCAATGAGCTGGTGGGCTGGGTGAACGAGACCTCGCCGCTCTATGATGCGCGTGAATATGATGCTGTGGTCAGTTCGGGCGAGAATGTGACCGCCGGGCTGATGGCACTGACGCTGCAGGAAATGGATGTGCCCGCGCGGTCCTGGCAGGGCTGGCAAGTGCCCATCCAGACCACGAGCGCGCATGGCGCGGCACGGTTTGTCGATATCCCGCGCGCCAATATCGACGCCAAATTCGCCGAAGGGTTCAAGGTCGCCGTCATCGCAGGCTTTCAGGGCGTGAGCGCCGAGGGGCGGATCACGACCCTTGGGCGCGGTGGCTCTGACACGACTGCTGTGGCCTTCGCCGCCGCCTTCGGGGCCGAACGCTGCGATATTTATACCGATGTCGACGGGATCTACACGACCGACCCGCGCATCACCTCCAAGGCGCGCAAGCTGGAAAAGATCAGCTTCGAGGAGATGCTGGAACTGGCCTCGCTCGGAGCCAAAGTGCTGCAGACGCGTTCTGTGGAACTCGCGATGCGCTACAAGGTCCGGCTGCGGGTGTTGTCGTCATTTGACGAGACGGATGAAACTTCGGGAACGCTGGTCTGCGATGAGGATGAAATCATGGAATCGAAAGTCGTCTCGGGCGTGGCCTATAGCCGCGAGGAAGCAAAACTGACGCTGGTCACGGTCGAGGACCGCCCGGGCATCGCAGCGGCCATTTTCGGCCCGCTGTCAGAGGCCGGGGTGAATGTCGACATGATCGTGCAGAACATCTCGGAGAAGTCGCAGGACCATGACAAGCCTGTGACAGACATGACCTTTTCCTGCCCGGTCGATCAGGTCGCACGCGCCCGCAAGGCGCTGGAGACCGCGCGCGATGCAGGGCAGATCAGCTATGAGACGCTGCAGGTCGACACGGATGCGGCCAAGGTTTCGGTTGTGGGGATCGGGATGCGCTCACACGCAGGCGTTGCCGCGCGTATGTTCCGCGCACTTGCTGAAGAAGGCGTCAATATCAAGGTGATCGCCACCTCCGAGATCAAGATTTCAGTGCTGATTGACAGAAAATACATGGAATTGGCCGTGCAAGCGCTTCATGATGCATTTGAACTCGACAAGGCGGGCTGAGGCAGGCCACGGAGCACAGGATCGGAGGGGCCATGCCCCATAGAACGGAAACTGACAGCAGAAAGCTGCTTCGCCGATTGCGCGATGAAATGTCCGTCGCCAGTCCGGGCCAGGAGCGGCTGGACCGGATCACCACGATCACCGCCGAATCCATGGGCGTGGATGTCTGCTCGCTCTATCTGTTCCGCGATGCCGAGACGCTGGAGCTATGCGCGACCGAAGGGCTGCGCTCGGAGGCTGTGCATCAGACCCGGCTGCGCTTGGGCGAAGGGCTGGTCGGCAAGGTCGCGCGACTGGCGCGGCCCGTGAACACCGCCGATGCCCCCGCCGAGCCCGGCTTTCGCTACATGCCCGAGACCGGCGAAGAGGTCTTCACCTCGTTCCTGGGCGTGCCTGTCCAGCGGCTGGGCGAGCGCTTGGGCGTGCTGGTGGTGCAGGCGAAGGAGCCGAGGCTTTATAGCGACGACGAAATCTACGGGCTGGAAGTCGTTGCCATGGTCATCGCCGAGATGACCGAACTGGGCGTGTTCTTCAGCGACTCCACCAGCTATGCCGCGACCCACAAGAACCCGGCGGTCCTGCAGGGCGTGACCGCACAGGAAGGCGAGGCCGAGGGCGAGGTCTGGCTGCATGAGCCGCGCGTCGTGATCACCAATCTGGTCAATGATGACAGCCGCGCCGAGCTCGCCCGGCTGGAAGACGCGGTGGGCAAGCTGCGCGTTTCCATCGACGAGTTGCTGGCCACTGCCGGGACGCGCGACAAAGAACATCAGGAAGTTCTGCAGACCTACCGCATGTTCGCCCATTCGCGCGGCTGGATGAAGCGGATGGAAGAAGACATCCGGCTGGGCCTGTCCGCCGAGGCCGCTGTCGAGAAAGAGCAATCCGCCGCCCGCGCGCGGCTGGAGCGCGTGCCGGACGCTTATCTGCGCGACCGGCTGCATGACCTCGACGACCTGTCGAATCGCCTGCTGCGCATCCTGACCGGACAGGGGCGCGAAACCGGCGCCACGATGCCCGACCGCCCGATTCTGGTCGCGCGCAATATCGGACCGGGGGAGCTTCTGGAATACGGGCGCAATCTGCGCGGCGTGGTGCTGGAAGAAGGCGCGGTCGGCAGCCATGCGACCATCGTGGCCCGTGCCCTCGCGATCCCGCTGGTGATCAATGTCCCGCGCATCACGACCGAAGCGCTGACCGGCGATCATATCCTCGTCGATGGCACCGAAGGCATGGTGCATCTGCGCCCTGATGACAGCGTGACCTCGGCCTTTCGCGACAAGATGGCGATGCAGGCCAAGGCGCAGGAACGCTATGCCAGCCTGCGTGACAAACCCGCGAAAGCGCGCTGCGGCGCGGTCATCCAGCTCAAGATGAATGCCGGCTTGATGGCCGATCTGCCCTCGCTCGCGTCCTCGGGGGCCGAAGCGGTCGGGCTGTTCCGCACCGAGCTGCAATTTCTCATTCAGGACCGGATGCCCCGGCGCACCGATCTCGTCGCCAATTACGCCCGCGTGCTCGATGCCGCCGGGGGGCTTCCCGTGCATTTCCGCACGCTCGATATCGGCTCCGACAAGGTCATGCCCTATATGAACCGCCCCGATGAGCCGAACCCGGCGATGGGCTGGCGCGCGCTGCGGGTGGGGCTCGACAAGCCCGGCGTGCTGCGCATGCAGTTGCAGGCGCTGATCCGCGCGGCCAAGGGGCGGGCGCTGTCGGTGATGTTCCCGCTGGTCGCAACTGCGAGCGAGTTCAGCCGCGCACGCAGCATGCTGATGCGCGAAATCGACCGCGAGGCGCGTCTGGGCCATGCCCTGCCCGAGCGGCTCGAAACCGGCGCTATGCTGGAGACGCCCTCGCTCGCATTCGCGCCCAAGAGCTTTTACGAGGAGGTGGATTTCATCTCCATCGGCGGTAATGACCTCAAGCAATTCTTCTTCGCGGCTGATCGCGAGAATGAGCTGGTGCGCAAGCGCTATGACACGCTCAATGTGAGCTTTCTGACCTTTCTGCAGGTCATCGTGGATCGCTGCTACGAGACTGAAACGGCGCTCTCTTTTTGCGGGGAAGATGCGGGGCGACCTGTCGATGCGCTGGCACTCGCAGGGATCGGCATCGGCGCGCTCTCGATGCGCCCGGCTTCGGTCGGGCCGGTGAAATCGCTGATCCGGCGCGCCAATCTCAATGAAGTCTCCGAACTCATCGCCCGCGTACAGACACGCGGCCTTGAAACGGCGCGCCCGGCACTTCTGGACTATGTCGCGACGCTGGTAGAGTGAGCGTCGGCGCTGATCTTGCCGACATCGCCCGTGAGGCCCGCCCAGGCACCGGGGGTCAGCTCCAGCCCCAGAACCCGCGCGGGGTTTGTCGGCGGCGGCATCTGCACATCGGGCAGTCGGGAAAAGCCGAAGCGGCTGTAATAGGGCGCATCGCCCACCAGAAGCACGCGCTCCCAGCCAAGTGCTGCGGCGCGCCGCAGACTTTCCTGCATGAGCCAGCCGCCCAAGCCCTCGCCCTGATGGGTCGGATGCACGGCGATGGGGCCAAGGAGCAAGACCTTCGCCCCCCCGATCTGCACGGGCCAGAAGCGGATCGCCGCCCCGATCCCGTCGCGGTCGCGCAGGATCAGGCAGAGCGGCGCGACAGGCGACACCCCGTCGCGCAAGCGGTAGGACGAG
>PXDM01000168.1 GCA_003565055.1 Paracoccaceae bacterium | reverse complement strand
GGCTGCTGTCTGGCCGGGGCGCGGATGGAGCAGGCGCGCATGGCGCAGTTTCTCGCGGTGGGCGAGACTGGTACGGGACAGGCGCGACTGATCGGACTGGGGCAATCGGCTCCGCCGCTGCTGGCCGCCATGATCAATGGCACCAATGCGCATGTGGCCGAGCTGGATGACGGCAACCGATTCGGCATGGTCCATCCCGGTGCACCGGTGATTTCGGCGGTGCTGGCTCAGGCGCAGGCCATGAACCTGCCGGATGCGGATATCCTGCGTGGCATCGTGCTGGGCTATGAGGCCGTGTTGCGTCTGGCCCGTGCCATCCAGCCCCGCGCCAAGGATCGCGGGCTTCATGCCACAGGCGTTGCCGGGGCGGTCGGTGCGGCGATCGGCGTGGCGGCGCTGCTGCGGCTGGACAGAACCGGGCTGAACGCTGCGCTGGCGGGCGGGGCGACCTCGGCCTCGGGACTGCTGAAAGTCATCCGCGGCACATCGCAGCTCAAGCCGTTCAATTCGGGCCAGGCGGCGCAGGCCGGGCTGTCGGCTGCGCTGATGGCGCGGGCAGGGTTCCTGGGGCCTGAGGATGTGCTGGACGGCCCGCACGGATTTCTGGATGTCATGGCAGGTGATCCCGAGATCGGACCAGAGGCGCTTGCCGGCACGGGCCGGGCCGGGATTCTGGATGTCTATGTCAAGCCCTATGCGTCCTGCCGGCATTGCCATGCGCCGGTCGAGGCCATGCTGCAGATGCGCGCGGCGCATGGGCTGCGCGCGGAAGATGTGCGTGCCGTTACGGTCGAGACCCATCGCATGGCCGTGCATCTGCATGATCATACCGAGATCACGGGCGTCCATTCGGCCAAGATGAGCGTGAATTACTGCGTTGCCGCCGCGCTTGCGACTGGCGAGGCGGGGATGACCGCCTTCACGCCCGAACGTGTCGCCAACCCGGAAATACTGGATCTGACCCGCCGGGTCATGGTCACGGCGGATCCGGCGCTGACGGCGCTGGTGCCTGCCAAGCGCGCGGCAGTCGTCACAGTGCAGCGGTATGAGGGGTCTGCGCTTCAGGCGCGCATCGATCTGCCCAAGGGCGAGCCGGAGACGGCCCTGACCCTTGACGAGTTGCAGGTGAAATTCCGCGATCTGGCCCGGTTTGGTGGGCTGTCGGATCCTGCCATCCTGCGGCTGGAAGCGGCCGTGCTGGATGCGCGGGGCGCAGCGGATATCACGCAGGGGCTGGCCGCGCTCTGACCGGGGCCTCTCCGTCGGATCTGTCCGTCCGCTGCACCGGGTCTTGCGGCGCTCACAGGGCTGACAGACGTTTCTGCCCTGCAGAGAAAGCGGTTGTCAGCGCTACATGCAGCGTGTTGTAGGCCGCGGCAGGGTCGTGGCCGGTCGCTGCGGGTAGCACGGCATCGCAGCGCTGATCCAGTGCCTGATCGACGTCGGGCGCGAGAATGGCTGTCGCGACATGATCGAACAGGACATGGCGCAGAAGTTGGCTGCCCGGCATGTCCGGGTCATCCGGGCCGGTGACATGCAGCACAAGATCAGGCTGCAGGGACAGGATGGCGGCCGCGCTGCGCACGACCCCTTCAAGCCCGGTTCCCGACAGGCCCGTTTCCGGGGGGAGATGCAGGTGCAGACGGGCCATGGCAGAGGGAGTAAGCACGGCCTGTATCTGCAGCGGAATATCGCGGAGCGGGAAGGGAGCCGCCGGAGTGGCTACAAGCGGCGAGCTCATTACGAGGCGCTCATGCGTGACCACAAGATCGATCCGCAGATCCGGGTCATGGGCCAGCATTGTGGCGCAGAGATCCAACGCCATGCGCCCCGGGCCTGGGGCCTGCGGGTTGTCCCAGATATCGAGGCACAGAACCAGCCGCGACAGGAGGGGCCATGACTGGCACCCTTCTGACAGACCCGCCCCGGATGGACCCCGAATGGCCCCGTCGTTGCGCAACGCGTCTTGCACATAGTGCCGGGCAATCTCCAGACAGTCCGGGTCGGTGTTCAGCCCGCGCTGGTCGGGCAGGCTCTCGATCACCCGTCCGACCAGCTCT
Source organism: Paracoccaceae bacterium (assembly GCA_003565055.1). Lineage (GTDB taxonomy): Bacteria > Pseudomonadota > Alphaproteobacteria > Rhodobacterales > Rhodobacteraceae > Roseinatronobacter. The sequence continues at coordinate 2,621 of PXDM01000168.1, read as the reverse complement.
CGAAAGGCCCGCATCCGGCCTTGGGCGAAATGCGCCTGTGCCTGCCTGATGCGGGCCGTCCGCAGTGCTGTGAAGGCGCGGGTCATGTTCTGCATCTGCGCTTCAGGATTTTCGGGGAAGATGGAGCCACTTTTGGTCGCCACGGGATTCTGCAGCCCTGCATAGAGCTGCCAGTCTGCTGCTGCCGCGTCCCAGTCTTGCCGTATCTCGGCCAGAAGCGCCCGGCAATGCAGTCTGTCGGCCGGATCGGTGACATGCTCCGCGAGCGCGGCCAGAACCCAGCTTGCGGAATCACTCCGGCCGGTTTCGCTACAGATCTGTGCATGATTCAGGGAGGCAGAGATGAGGCGCATTCGCAGCGCTGGATCGGCAAGCTCCTGATTGTCGTCATGATGCTGCCACCAAATGTCCAGAGCCGCGCGGTAACGCGCCAGATCATGCGGATCAGAGCCATGGCGCAGACAGGACAGGAGGGAGTCATATTGCGAGATACGGCTCTCCGCCCTTGCGCTCCGGGGTGTCACATCGGCTCCTGTCATGCGGAAAAACCACCTGTCCGAAGGCCCCCGATGCGACAGTTGCGCGGTCGGGACGGGATGACATGCGATCCGCCCGCCGGGTCTTGAAATACTGCGCAGGCGGGGCACCGGGCGGGATCGGAAAAAAGATACTGAATATGGAGCATTTGATTGCGATATTGGGTTTTGTGACAGTCCACAATCCTGCTTAAGATGTCTCGGTCCGGGCTGTGCCCTGAATGCCTCGGGCAACAGGGCCCGCGACACAAGCTACCGTGCCTGAATTCCGGATTGCGCCTTCGCTCCGAAGCAGGCATGCCTGCAGGATGGACCGGATAGAATGTCCTGACACGCCATTTGAGAGAACAGGCCATGCGATCCGTGCCGATATGGCTTTTCCGTTTTCGGGCGCTGGTGCGTCGGCTGCGCTGGCGGCTGCGTGATCACGTTTCCGGCGCGCCACAGGCCCGCCTTGCCGCGCCGCCACCGCAGCCGCGCGCGCGGCTGCGGGTGGGGTTTATTGTCTGCACCAGCGCGAAATGGGGACTCGATTCGGTTGTTGCGGCCTTGCGCGACCGGCCCGAGGTCGCGTGCGGCTTCTACCCGACCCTGTCGGATGTCGATCTGCGCCGCAGCCCGGCACAGCGCCGCGCAAACTATGCCCGCGAGCGCGCCTTTTTTGCCGCCCGCGCGCCGATCCTGGCCGATCTCTATGATACCGGGCGCGATGCCATGATGCCCGCAGAGGCGATCGATTGCGACATCGCCTTCATCCAGCAGCCCTGGGGAATGCAGGATCTGTCGCGGCGTCTGGCGGGGCGGGTGCGGACCGCCTATGTGCATTACGGAATGCCTGTGATCGCCAATGACCGGATGCAATCGGGCCTGCCGGATTTCCATCCGTTTCTGTGGCGTTACTTCGCCGCGACCGAACCCCATGCTGCCCGCATTCGCGCCGGGGGGATGGTGCGCGAGGCCGCGCTGCGCGTCACGGGGCATCCGAAATTCGACATCTATCACAGCCCGGCCCCAGCCCGTGACGCAGTAGCGCTCTGGCCGCATGCGTCCGAGACAGGCCGGATGCGGGTGATCTATGCGCCTCATCACGGGCTGGGGCCGGGTACGTTGCAGTTGGGCACCTTTGCCTGGTCCGGTCCGGCCATGCTGGATTTGGCCCGTCGCCACAGCGAGGTTGATTTCATCTTCAGGCCGCATCCCAATCTGGGGCTGGAACTGGCCCGCAGCGGGGTGATGCGCGCGGATCAGTGGCAGAGCTGGCTGCAAAGCTGGCAGGAGGGTCCGAATACCGCCCTGTCGCTGGACGGGGGCTATTTCGACATGTTCCGCACATCGGATCTGCTGATTACCGACAGTGGCTCTTTCCTGGCCGAATACTTGCCGACGAACAGGCCCCTGTTGCGCCTGGTGCGCGATGAGGCCACCCCACTCAATGATTTCGGCCAGCGGCTGGCTGCAGGCTTCTACACCGCCCGTGACCCTGCGCAGATGGAGGCGCTTTTCCACCAGATCGCGCAGGGGCATGACCCGCTGGCCCCGGCGCGCGCACAGGCCGCAGGGCTGTTGCGGCCCGGTGCCATGCGGGCTGCGGAGGCCATTGCCGAAGACCTCATCCGTGGCGGATATGATGGCTGACTGCACCGCAGGAAGGCAATCTGCCGTTTTGAACCGGAAAATCCTGCAGGAGCATGAAAAAGACCTGATTCTGCCGCGAAATCCGCATATCTTCTTGTCACAATATATTAAAAAGCTCTGGAGTTTCGTATGAAGATTGAAAAGACGCCTCTGCCGGGGTTGCTGCTGATCACGCCCCGGCGTTTCGGGGACAGCCGCGGGTTCTTTGCCGAGAGCTGGAACCGGCGCACCATGGAAAAGGCCGGTGCCGCCCTGCCTGCTTTCGTGCAGGACAATTATTCGCTCTCCTATACGATCAACACCTTGCGCGGGCTGCATTTTCAGGGTCCGCCCCATGCACAGGGCAAGCTGGTGCGCTGTGGGCGCGGGGCGTTTTTCGATGTCGCGGTCGATATCCGGCGCGGCTCTCCCACTTACGGGCGCTGGTTCGGGATCGAGCTGTCTTTCGAG
>PXDM01000258.1 GCA_003565055.1 Paracoccaceae bacterium | reverse complement strand
CTGCTGTTCCACCGCCTGACGACATGGCTCGCGCCGATCCTTGTCTTCACGATGGAAGATGTGTGGCTGTCGCGCTTCCCCGGTGACGACGCCTCGGTGCATCTGCAGGATTTCCCTGACACGCCCGGCGCGTGGCGCAATGAGGTGCTGGCGCAGAAATGGGCGGGCATCCGCGCGGCGCGGCGCGTGGTCACGGCGGCGCTGGAAATCCAGCGGCGTGACAAGGTGATCGGCGCGTCGCTGGAAGCCGCGCCTTGCGTGCATGTCCGCGCGCCCGAGATCATGGCGTCCCTGAAAACCGTCGATTTCGCCGATATCTGCATCACGTCGGATGTGGTCCTGACCCCCGATCCGATCCCGGCTGAGGCGTTTCGCATGCCAGAAGTGGAGGGCATCGGCGTCGTCTTTGAGCGCGCGGAGGGCGAGAAATGCCAGCGCTGCTGGAAGATCAGCCCTGATGTGGGTCGCCACGCGCATGCAGGCGTGTGCCAGCGGTGCAGTGACGCGCTGGGCTGAAACACCCCTTGAAGTCAGACATATTCGCATAGATGAGTATGTCTGACAGCAATCGAGGGAAATCAGATGAAATTGCGTATCGTGACCGGGGTTCTGATGGGAACCCTGATGTCCGTCATCATGTCGGGCTTCATCACTTTCGTGAATACGGGCTTTGACGCGGGCTTCGTCGGGCGCTGGCTTTATGCCTGGGCGGTCGCCTGGGTGATTGCGGTGCCGCTCGCGGTGCTGGTCGGCCCGATTGCCCGGAAATGGGCGGAGGCACTGGTCCGCGCGTGACTTGCAGCCTTGCGGCGCTACCTGCGCGGCGGAAGCAACGCAGGGGACATGATGCATGGCGCAAGCGCTGGTGATCGGGGCATCGGGCGGAATCGGGCAGGCGCTCAGTGCTGCGCTTACAAGGCAGGGCAGGCAGGTCACGGGCCTGTCGCGGCGCGTTCATGGGCTGGACGTCACCGATGAGGCGTCAGTCGCGCAGCATCTGGGCGCGCTCACCGGGCCGTTTGAGCGCATCATCATCGCCACCGGGGCTTTGGAGATTGACGGGCATGGTCCCGAAAAAGCGCTCAAGCATCTGAGCGCCGAGGGCATGGCCGGGCAATTTGCGCTCAACACGATCGGGCCAGCGCTGGTGATGAAACATGCGGTGGCCCTCTTGCCGAAAGACGAAGCCGCGGTCATGGCAGCGCTTTCGGCGCGGGTGGGCTCAATCGGCGACAACCGCGCGGGCGGCTGGCACAGTTACCGCGCGTCCAAGGCCGCGCTGAACCAGATCATTCGCGGCGCGGCGGTGGAGCTCGGGCGCACGCATAAACACGCCGTCTGCGTGGCGCTGCACCCCGGCACAGTGGCCACGAAGTTCACGGAGAAATATCTGGGCCGCCACCCGGCCGTGTCGCCCGAAGACGCCGCCGCCAATCTGCTGAGCGTGATCGACAGGCTGACCCCCGCGCAATCGGGGCAGTTCTTCGACTGGGCGGGGAAGGCCGTGCCATGGTGAAGCTGATCCTCGTGCTGGGCGACCAGCTTTCGCCAGATATCGCGGCCTTGCGCGAGGCCGACAAGGACCGCGATCTGGTGGTCATGGCGGAGGTCGCGGCGGAAGCGGAGTATGTGCCGCATCATCCGATGAAGATCGCTTTCCTCTTCACGGCCATGCGCAAATTCGCGGGCGAGCTGCGCGAAAAGGGCTGGCAGGTGGCCTATACGACGCTCGATGACCCGGAAAACGCGGGCTCCATCCCCGGTGAATTGCTGCGCCGCGCGTCGGAGACCGGCGCGAAAGCCGTGATCGCCACGGAGCCGGGCGAGTTCCGGCTGATCGAGGCGTTGCGCGACACGCCGCTTGACATGACCCTGCTGCCCGATGACCGTTTCCTGTGCTCGCATGCCGAGTTCGCGCGTTGGGCCGAGGGGCGCAAGGCGCTGCGGATGGAATATTTCTACCGCGAGATGCGGCGCAAGACCGGGCTGTTGATGGATGGTGACCAGCCCGAGGGCGGGCAATGGAATTATGATCACGACAACCGCAAGCCCGCCAAGGCGGATCTCTTTCGCAAAGGCCCGCCCGAGGCACGGGGCGATCCGGTGCTTGACGAAGTGCTCGATCTGGTCGAGGCGCGGTTTGGCGAGAATTTCGGCACGTGCCGGCCCTTTCCCTATCAGACGGATCGCGCCGGAGCGCTGCGCGCGCTGAACCATTTTATCGAACATGCCTTGCCGGATTTCGGCACCTATCAGGATGCGATGCTCGAAGGTGACCCGCATCTCTATCACGCGGTGATCTCGCTCTATCTGAATGCGGGATTGCTCGGCGTGTTGGAAATCTGCAAGAAGGCCGAGGACGCTTACCGCGCCGGTCATGCGCCGCTGAACTCGGTCGAGGGGTTCATCCGCCAGATCATCGGCTGGCGCGAATTCATGCGCGGCATCTATTTCCGTGAGGGGCCGGACTACACGCGCCGCAATGCGCTCAATCACCAGCGCAAACTGCCCGCGATGTATTGGGGCGCGGAGACCCGCATGAACTGCATGGCGCAAGCCATTGGTCAGACGCGCGATCTGGGCTACGCGCATCATATCCAGCGGCTGATGGTGACAGGCAACTTCGCGCTGCTCGCAGGCATCAACCCGGCGGAGGTGCATGAATGGTATCTGGCGGTATATGTCGATGCCTATGAATGGGTCGAAGCGCCCAATGTGATCGGCATGTCGCAATTCGCGGATGGGGGGATCGTGGGGTCGAAACCCTATGTCAGCTCGGGTGCTTATATCGACCGAATGTCGGATTACTGCAAGTCCTGCGCCTATAAGGTCAAGGCTAAGACCGGCCCGGAGGCCTGTCCCTTCAACCTCTTGTACTGGTCCTTCCTGATCCGCCACCGCGAGCGGTTCGAGCGCAACCCGCGCATGGCGCAGATGTATCGCACCTTCGACAAGATGGACCAAGACCGCCGCGAGACGGTGCTGGCCGAGGCCGAAGCGTTTCTTGAGCGCATGGGACAGGGCGCGACAGTCTGAGCTTGCCGCGCCCGGATCACTCGCCTATCCATGGGGCCATGTCTGAGCCACGCTACCCTGATCTGATCCGCGCTCTGCCCGCGACGGTGCCCTTCATCGGGCCAGAGGCGCATATGCGCCAGTCGGGCCGTCCCTTTCGCGCGCGGCTTGGCGCGAATGAAAGCGGTTTCGGGCCGTCGCCCAAGGCCGTGGCCGCGATGCAGGCCGTGGCCTCTGAGGCATGGATGTATGGCGACAGCGAAAGCCATGATCTGCGCGTTGCACTCGCGGCCCATCACGGGATCGCGCCTGAGAATATCATCGTGGGCGAAGGGATTGACGGGCTGCTGGGGATGCTCGTGCGGCTATTGGTCAGTCCCGGCGATCCGGTCGTGACCTCGGACGGGGCCTATCCGACCTTCAACTATCATGTGACGGGCTTTGGCGGGGTGCTGCACAAGGTGCCCTACCGCTATGAGGCCGAAGACCCCGCCGCGCTGCTGGAACGTGCCGAGGATGTGCAGGCAAAGCTTCTCTATTTCTGCAATCCCGACAATCCGATGGGCAGCTGGCACCCGGCGCGGATCGTCGCGCGGATGATCGAGGCTGTGCCCGAAGGCACGCTGATGGTGCTCGACGAGGCCTATATCGACGCCGCCCCCGATGGCACGGCGCCCGCGATTGACACCAGCGACGCGCGTGTGATCCGTATGCGGACCTTTTCCAAGCTCTACGGGCTCGCCGGGTTGCGGGTGGGCTATGCGATTGGCGCGGCCCCGCTGATTGCGATGTTCGAGCGTATCCGCAACCATTTCGGCATGGGCCGTATCGCACAAGCAGGGGCGCTCGCGGCGATGCACGATCAGGACTGGCTGACCCATGTCCGGGCGGAGGTCGCGACCGCGCGTAGCATCCTGTCCGAGATCGCGGCCGAAAACGGTCTGCATGCCCTGCCCTCGGCCACGAATTTCGTGACGATGGATTGCGGGCGCGACGGGGATTTCGCGCGTGCTGTGGTGCAGGGGCTGATGGCACGCGATATTTTCGTGCGCATGCCCTTTGTCGCGCCGAATGACCGCTGCATCCGGGTCAGTTGCGGCCCCGCGCCGGAGCTTGCAGGTTTTGCCGAAGCCTTGCCCGAGGTGCTGCGCGCCCTGCGCTGATCTCAGCGCAAAAGCTGCGACAGGAAGCCCGTCAGATCATTGGTGTGGTGGTGGATATGCGCGGCCTCCAGCCGTTCGGGTGCGACATGGACCGTGCGCATGCCCAGATCATGCGGCACGGCGAGATTGCGCGGATCATCCTCGAACATCGCGGCCCTGCTTGGGTCCAGCCCGTCGCGCGCGAAAATGCGGGCGAAGGCGGCGGCTTCGGGCTTGGGCCGGAAATCAGCATGCTCCACCCCGTAGATCGCGTCGAACAGACCGCTCAGACCGCGCGCCTCCAGCACGCGGGCAGCATAGGGCGCGGAGCCATTGGTATAGACGATCCGCCGCCCCGGCAGCGCCGCGATCCGGTCACGCAGCGCAGGATCCGGCGATAACACTGTGAAATCAATGTTATGCACATCGACCAGATAGGGGTCAGGGTCCAGACCATGCCGCGCCATCAACCCCGCAAGCGTTGTGCCATATTCGGCCCAATAGAGGCCACGCAGCCGGTTCGCCTCGGCCTGAT
>PXDM01000218.1 GCA_003565055.1 Paracoccaceae bacterium | reverse complement strand
CTGGCGACAGCCCACAGCCGTGCTCTCGGGCGGCAATCAGCAGAAGATCGTCATCGGAAAATGGTTGTCGATGAAACCCCGCGTCCTGATCGTGGATGAACCCACACGCGGCATTGATGTGGGATCAAAGTCCGAGATTCATCAATTGCTGCGCGAATTGGCGGCACAGGGCTATGCAGTCATCGTGATCAGTTCGGAAATGCCCGAAGTGCTGCGCGTTTCAGACCGGATTGTGGCGATGTATCACGGCCGGGTGATGCGCGAATTCGACATTTCCGAGGTGACCGAAGACAAGCTGGTTCAGGCCATCTCCGGCATCAAATCCGCAGAACCTGCCTGATCTGCCCGGGATTCGCCGGGTTGGGGCGCATCGGCAGCCGCAGGGCGGCCAATCGGGTGCGGGGCAGGCCATGATGTCACTGTCTGTACCCGCGACATGGCGCAAGCCTGTGCTTTTGCTCAACAGCATGCGGGTCGATAGGGGTTGGGCACGCGCGAAATGGCGGGGCGGCTATCGACAATCGTGACCATGCAGGCCGAGGGTCAGGGGTGAAGTGCCTTGCATTTTGCAGATGATGAGGTGTTTCGCGAAATCATGCGCCTGTCGTGCTGGAAATGGGCACGATCAGTCCGGCGCATGTGACCTTTCCCCGTTTTCAAGGTCACGCGTAAGGCGTGTCTGTTCTCATCCGCCAAGACGCGCAGCGCGCCTGAGCTATCTGAGCCCCCCGTGCCCGGCGCGCTTGCCCAAGCCCAAAACGACGACGATCAACCCTAAGAGCACTTGTTATGACGAAGGGTTGACCCGGGGCAGGTCACGTCTTGGATGGGTCTTGTTGTGTTCCCTGAACCCGCCCGACCCAAGGCATCAGGGATGCGGAAGGCCGGGATCTTGTGTTTGTGCCCACCAGCACCGTGATCACAAGAGTCCGATCCAAGTCTGTGGGCGGGCGCAGCCTGCAGTTTGACGCTACCGGAGCGGTGCGATCAGATCAGAAAGCGCCGCGCGCGGATCCTCCTGGCCCCAGATTTCCTCGCCGATCGCGAAGAAATCCACGACGGGCGCGAAGTTGGCCACAAGATCGCGGGTCAACGCCCCTTCGGCGACGACGGGCAATTCAACGATTTCGGACCACCACTCGAAGACCTCGCGCGCGGCGCGTTCCCCATCGCCGAGGCTGTTCTCGCCCACTGGCCCGAAGCTCACATAATCTGCCCCGGCCTCGCCCGCATTCATCCCGTCATGGCGCAGCGTGCCGCAAAATGCGCCAATGATCGCGTCTGCGCCAAGGGTCTCGCGCAGTTTGCGGATGCGCGGCTGCCCGTCTGCCAGATGCACTCCGTCCAGCCCGAGCCGTTCGACCATCAGCGCATGATCGGCGATGACCAGCGGAATGTCGCGCGCATGGGCGATCTCGCGCAGAGCGTCGCCAGTGCGCAGGATCAAATCCTCATCGCGCGTGGCCAATGCCAGACGCAGGCAAGCGATGTCTTCTGCGTCGAGAACCCGTGCAAGAGTGTCGGGGAAACTTGCAAGATCAATGACAGGTGGCGTGATGAGGTATAGCTGGGGGCTGTCCGCGTCCATGGGGGTTCTTTCTGGCGGGGTGGGTCCTGCCCTCTTAGCTTGGCGGCTGGGGCGAGACAAGCCGGGGCGCTTGTCGGTCTGGCGCAAAGCCAGTATGGCAGGGCGCGCGTTCCCAGTGAGATGGCCCCAGCCCATGACCCCGACCGATGATCCGCTCTTTGATGCGCCCACGCCGCTGATGGTGCTGGTGCGCCCGCAGATGGGCGAGAATATCGGGGCGGCCGCGCGGGCGATGCTGAATTTCGGTTGTGCACGCATGCGGATGGTTGCGCCGCGTGATGGCTGGCCGAACCCCAAGGCTGTGGCGATGGCCTCGGGGGCCTCGCCCGTGCTGGAGCGTGCGGGCGTGTTCGCGACCCTGCCCGACGCCATCGGGGATTGCGATTATGTCTTCGCCACAACTGCGCGCGGGCGCGGGCTGACGAAACCAGTGCTCACGCCCGAACACGCGATGGCGCAGGCCCGCGCGATGATCGCGGCGGGCAAGCGGGTGGCGGTGCTCTTCGGGCCGGAGCGCGCGGGGCTGGAAAACGATGATGTGGCGCGCGCCAATGCGATCATCACGGTGCCGGTGAACCCTACCTTCTATTCGCTGAACCTTGCGCAATGCGTCCTGCTGGTGGCTTATGAATTCGCCCGTCAGGGCGACGCGACCCCGCCCGAAGTCATGGCGATGGCAGGCACGGACTTCGCCAGCGCCATCGAGCGCGAGAAGCTCGGCGATCATTTCGAGGAGCGTCTGGAGGCGGCGGGCTTCTTCTTCCCGCCTGAAAAGGCCGCCGCGATGCGCCTGAACCTGCGCAATATGTGGGCGCGGCTGGTCTTGACGCGGGCAGATGTACAGACGCTCCATGGAATTTTGCGCAAGCTGCTGCGCGGGCAGAGCGCCAAGTGACCCGCGCCCTGCGGCGCCTGGTTGTCGCGCTGGGCTTGCTGGCCTTCGGTCTTGCGATGGCACTCGGCGTCACTTACCCCGTCCTGCCTGCCGCGCTTTGTCCGGGCTGTTTTGGTCTGGAGCGGCTTGCAGGCGGCGTGCTCGCGGATGAACAAGGCACAGCGGTATGGCGGCGCGATTTGTTGGCGGAGATCGACGCGGCACAGGCGCATGTCGATGGTGAACTCGCGCGCCCGGATGCGCGGCGTTGGATCATCGCCTGCGCCACTGCGGATTGCGCCCGGAGATTGCGGGTCCGAGGTGCCTACGGGCTGACACTGTCGACACCCATCGGCGCTGTCGTCTATCTTGCACCGGGCGGCGCGACAGCGACAATCATCCGCCATGAACTGGCGCATGTCGCCATCCATGCGCATGCAGGGGTGGCCGCCTCGCTCAACGGGGCCTTGCCCGCATGGCTTGATGAGGGGCTGGCGGTCGTGGTCTCGGAGGATCCGGCGCATCTGCGCGCGGGCCAAGGGGCAGACCGCTGCGCCGCGCCACCCGTGGGGCTGGTGAGCAACCCGTTCGAATTCGCGCGCGCGGCCGCGCGTGATCCCGCCCTCTACACGCGCGCGGCCTGTGCTGCGCTGCATTTGGAAGCCCAGCTCGGCGGGCGGGCGGCGCTCATCGAGGTATTGGGGCAGTTGCGCCACGCTGTCGCCTTGCCGGAATTGCAGCTGCCGTGAGAATATTCACCCGGCGCAAGGCAGACCCTCTGCAAATCCGTGGCACCCAGTGCTTGAACCGCTCTGCGCCACAGACTAGCTTGCCGCGTGACAGACAGGAGCCCTTGCATGGCAAAACAACGCGCGATCTTTGAAGATGTGAGTGCCGAGGCACCCTCCCGCGAGGCCCCCAAAGCCGGAGCGATTGACCGCCACCCCAAAGGCGCGCGCCGTGCGATCAGGCTCTGGCTCATCGTTCTCTTCGCGCTGGTCTGCCTCATGATCGTCGTGGGCGGCATGACCCGGCTGACTGATAGTGGCCTCTCGATCACGGAATGGCGGCCAGTCACCGGGGCCATTCCGCCGATGTCAGACGCCATGTGGCTGGAAGAATTCGAGAAATATCGTCAGATCGACCAGTATCAGATCATCAATCAGGGCATGACGCTTGATGAATTCAAGGTGATCTATTGGTGGGAATGGGGTCATCGCCAGCTTGGCCGCGTCATCGGTCTGGTTTGGGGCGCGGGGTTCCTGTTCTTCTGGCTCACGCGCCGCATCCCCATCGGCTGGACGCCGCGCCTGTTGGCGCTCGGCGCGCTGGGCGGGGTGCAGGGCGCGATTGGCTGGTGGATGGTGGCCTCCGGCATCACATCGGGCGAGGGGATGGTCAGCGTTGCCTCCTACCGGCTCGCCACGCATCTGGGGCTTGCTTTCGTGATCCTTGGCATGATCGCCTGGTACTCCTTCCTGCTCAACCGCCCCGAGGCTGATCTGATCGCCGCGCGGCGCGGGCGCGAGGCGAAGCTCTATTCCATGACCACAGGGCTCATGCATTTTGCCTTCCTACAGATCCTGCTCGGCGCGCTGGTCGCAGGCATTGATGCCGGGCGCGGCTACACCGATTGGCCGCTGATGAACGGCGTTTTCATCCCGCCGGAGCTGTTCGCGATGCAGCCCATCTGGACGAATTTCTTCGAAAATCCCGCCACGACGCAATTCATCCACCGCAAGGCGGGCTATCTTCTCGCGGGTTTCGCGCTCATCGTCTGGCTGCGCGGGCGCAAGTCCACCCATTCGGCCACGCGCTCGGCCTATCATGCGATGTTTGCTGTCATGGTGGCGCAGATCGCGCTGGGCGTTTTTACTGTGCTGCACGGCGCGCCCTGGCAGCTTGGCATTGCGCATCAGGCGACGGCGGTGCTGCTCTGGGTGCTGATCATCCGCGCGCGTCATCTCGCGCAATTCCCGCGCTTTGACAGCCTGCGCAAGCAGGGGGCCGCCGCATGAGCGCCTTTGCTGACCTGATGGAGTTTACCCGCCAGACCGAAGCGCTGGCGCAGGTCTCGGGACGGCTGGGCTGGGATCAGCAGACCGTCATGCCGCGCGGCAGCAATGCGCAGCGCTCCGAGGAAATGGCCGCGATTGAGGCGATCCTGCACGACCGGCGCACGGACCCGAGGCTTGGCGCGTTGCTCGACGCGGCCCAGCCCCCGGATGAGGCGG
>PXDM01000211.1 GCA_003565055.1 Paracoccaceae bacterium | reverse complement strand
GGCGGCGGCCACATCGGCGGCAGGCGGCGCGGGGGTCGGATCATAGATATGGCAGCGATAGCCCAGACGCGCAGCCGCCACAGACAGCATGCGCCCCAACTGCCCCCCGCCCAAGACCCCGATCATGCTGCCGGGTGCGAGACGATCAGTCATCACGCGGCACCTCCGGAATGGAGGCCGAGAGCGCAGCGCGCCAGGCATCGAGGCGCGCGGCCAGCGTCGTATCCTGCAGCGCCAGTATGCCCGCAGCCATCAGGCCCGCATTCGCAGCCCCCGCGGCCCCGATGGCCATGGTCGCGACCGGATAGCCGCGCGGCATCTGCACGATGGAATAGAGACTGTCGACACCGGACAGAGCCTTGGTCTGGACCGGCACGCCGATCACGGGCACGCGCGTCTTGGACGCCATCATCCCCGGCAGATGCGCAGCCCCTCCGGCCCCGGCGATGATCACCTGCAGCCCGCGCGCCACAGCACTGGTGCCATAGTCCCACAGCCGATCCGGGGTGCGATGCGCCGACACGATGCGGCTCTCATAGCCAATCTCCAACGCATCGAGAATATCGGCAGCTTCGCGCATGGTCGGCCAATCTGACTGGCTCCCCATGATGATGCCGACCTTGATTTCGCTCATCTTGCCCCTCTTGGCCTGTTTCGTGACACTATAGCGACGCCCCGCGCAGGTGCAATTGGCTCAGGCGATGATGTCGGGGGTCAGCTCATCCTCGATCCGCGCGATCTGGTCCTTGAGCTGCAGCTTCTGCTTCTTAAGCCGCTGCACCGTCAGTTGCGTCATCGCCCCCTGCGCCTGCAGCGCGAGGATCGCCTCGTCAAGATCGCGGTGCTGCTGGCGCAACACCTCCAGCCGCACGCGCAACTGTTCTTCACGGCTCAATTCACTCGGGGAATTCATGACGATGATTCTGCTCTCGTTACGCGTGGCGCTACGATAGCCCCAAAACCATGGCGGCAAAAGCACTTGATCCGCACCAAAGCCGGGTTTCTCGCTCTTGCGATTGTGCGATGACTGCCCATATCTTGGAATGGGTCGCCGAAACGGGGCCCACAGCAACGTCGCTTGAATGGAAGGACAAGGCTGATGAGCAAGCAACATTTCCCCTCGCACCCCCTTTTGCTGGGCTTCGACCAGTTGGAGCGGCTGGTGGAGCAGACCGCGCGCGCGGGCACAGACGGATACCCGCCCTTCAATATCGAGGCGACGGGGAAGAACAGTTTCCGGATCACCCTCGCGCTGGCCGGGTTTCGGGATGAAGACCTGAGCATCACGATTGAGAAACGCCAGCTTCTGGTGCGCGGACAGCAGCGCGACCCCGAGGCCGAGAACCGCATTTTCCTGCATCGCGGCATTGCGGCGCGACAATTCCAGCGCGCCTTCGCGCTCGCGGAAGGGGTCGATGTCACTGACGCAAGGCTGGAGAACGGACTTTTGCATATCGATCTGGTCCGCAAGGAGCCGGAAGAGACCGTGCAGACCATCACAATCACCCGAAGCTGAAAATGAGGCCAGCAGATGTATGAGAAATTCCCCATCGCCAAACCCGCGCGGCCCTTCGCTTATGTCCGCGAGATCAAGGCCAGCGACTTGCCCGAAGAAATCCGCGCCGAACTGCCCGAAGTGTCGGAAATCTATGCCATCCACCACGAGGAAGGGGAGCGCCTCGCGCTGGTGACAGACCGCACCATGGCCTTCGTGATGGCGCGTCAAAATGACTATACGCCGGTCAGCGTGCATTGAGCCATCGTCACTCCACGCCCGCGCGGAGGGAGAACGAAAAAGGCCGGGGCGATGTGCCCCGGCCTTCTTTTTGCAGCGATTGGCAGAGCGCTTACATCATGCCGCCCATGCCGCCCATGCCACCCATATCGCCCATGCCAGCACCAGCACCTGCGCCAGCGCCTTTGGGCTCGGGCTTATCGGCGATCATCGCTTCCGTGGTGATCAGCAGACCCGCCACCGAAGCTGCGTCCTGCAGCGCCGTGCGCACGACTTTCGCCGGGTCGATCACGCCGAACTTGAACATGTCGCCATATTCGCCCGTCTGTGCGTTGAAGCCGAAAGCCTTGTCATCGGATTCGCGTATCTTGCCCGCAACCACCGAACCGTCGAAGCCAGCATTGTTCGCGATCTGACGCAGCGGTGCTTCAATCGCGCGGCGCACGATGGTGATGCCGACATTCTGATCGCTATTGTCGCCTTCGAGACCTTCGAGCGTTTTCGCGGCCTGGATAAGTGCCACGCCACCGCCGACAACGATGCCTTCCTGAACGGCTGCGCGGGTCGCGTTGAGCGCGTCGTCCACACGGTCCTTGCGCTCTTTCACTTCCACTTCGGTCATGCCGCCGACGCGGATCACGGCAACGCCACCCGCGAGTTTTGCCAGACGCTCCTGCAGCTTCTCGCGGTCGTAATCGCTCGAGGTTTCCTCGATCTGCTGACGGATTTGCGCCACGCGGGCTTCGATCTCGGCTTTCTCGCCTGCGCCGTCAACAATGGTCGTGTTGTCCTTGTTGATCGAGACTTTCTTGGCACTGCCCAGCATGTCGATGGTCACGTTTTCGAGCTTCATGCCGAGGTCTTCGCTGATCACCTGACCGCCGGTCAGGATCGCGATATCCTGCAGCATCGCCTTGCGACGATCGCCGAAACCAGGGGCCTTGACCGCTGCGATCTTGAGACCGCCGCGTAGCTTGTTGACCACCAGCGTCGCGAGCGCTTCGCCTTCAACATCTTCGGCGATGATCAGCAGCGGCTTTTGCGACTGGATCACCGATTCCAGCAGCGGAACCATCGGCTGGAGCGAGGACAGCTTCTTCTCGTGGATCAGGATGATCGCGTCTTCGAGTTCGGCAATCATCTTGTCAGGGTTGGTCACGAAATAGGGCGAGAGATAGCCGCGGTCGAACTGCATGCCTTCGACAACATCGGTCTCGGTTTCCAGACCCTTGTTCTCTTCGACAGTGATGACGCCTTCATTGCCGACCTTCTGCATCGCGTCGGCGATCTGGCGACCGATTTCAGCTTCGCCATTGGCCGAGATCGTGCCGACCTGCGCAACTTCGGCGCTGTCATTGACCGGACGGGCGGCTGTGCGGATCGAGTCAACAACCTTGGTCGTTGCGAGGTCGATCCCGCGCTTGAGGTCCATCGGGTTCATGCCAGCGGCGACCGATTTCAGACCTTCGCGCACGATGGCCTGAGCGAGAACCGTGGCGGTCGTGGTGCCGTCACCGGCTTCGTCATTAGTGCGCGAGGCCACTTCTTTGACCATCTGCGCGCCCATGTTTTCGAACTTGTCGTCAAGCTCGATTTCCTTGGCAACCGTCACACCGTCCTTGGTGATCCGGGGCGCGCCGAAGCTCTTGTCGATGACGACATTGCGGCCTTTGGGGCCGAGCGTCACCTTGACGGCATCCGCGAGAATATTGACGCCGCGCAGCATCCGGTCGCGGGCATTTGTGTCGAATTTGACGTCCTTAGCAGCCATTAGGGTGCCTCCTGGTTGTCTGTAAATTTATGGGATCGAAAACGCTCAGGCGATCACGCCGAGGATGTCGCTTTCTTTCATGATCAGCAGCTCTTCGCCGTCAATAGTGACTTCGGTGCCCGACCACTTGCCGAACAGAACGCGATCACCGGTTTTGACAGCGGGTGCGATCAGCTCGCCCGAATCCTTGCGAGCCCCTTCGCCGACGGAGATGATTTCCCCTTCTGCCGGCTTTTCCTTGGCGGAATCGGGAATGATCAGACCGCCCTTGGTCTTCTCGTCGCCTTCGACGCGACGGACTAAAACACGATCGTGCAGCGGTTTAAAAGCCATCTGAGAACGCTCCTCTGGTTCCAGGTTGAAATCCTGTTAGCACTCATCAACCGCGAGTGCCAACACGGGTTAGATAGGGGGGCCGACTTCGCCTGTCAACACCCTTGCTGGGACGAAAAAACGGCTTTTTATTCAGCCGCGCGCAAGGCCGGACGCGCCACTGCTTCGGGCGGGGCTGGGGCCACTTGCTCCGGGCTGGGTGTCTCGGGGCAGACCCAGGCACTCAGCCCCAGAGATGCCAGGCTCTGTTCGAGTTTCTTCTTGGAAATCGGCTTGGCGACGACATCGCGAAAGCCCGCTTCTTCATATTCCAGAACCTGCTCAGGTGCCACATTTGCCGTGACCGCGACGGCAGGCGGCACGCGCTTGTGTCGCGCGACATAAGCGCGGGTGATTTCGCAGAGCGCTGAAGACCCATCCATTTCGGGCATCATCGAATCGAAGAGAAACAGATCGAATTCCTCGTTCTGGGCAAGCTCGAAGGCCAGACGGCCATTATCGACGATCGTCAGACTGACGCGCATGCCGCGCATGAGCGCGGCAATGACCTTCTGGTTGACCTTGTTATCTTCGGCAATGAGCACCCTGAGCGGCACATCCGGGTCCACAACCGACGGGTTGTCAGGCTCGGCCGCCGCAGAGATCGGCAGGGGCTGTGCAAGCGGTTCGGCGGTCGGCGGGGGCTCTTCCACTGCGCCCTCCGCGCAGGCAGGCAGCGGAAAGAGGAGCATGACCTGGGTTCCCTGCCCCAGCACCGAGGACACGGACAGCTTGCCGCCGAGAGATTGCGTCAGGTCCCGCGCGATGGGCATGCCAAGACCAGCCCCGCCAAAGCGCCGTGTCTTGCTGGAATCGCCCTGAACAAACTCG
>PXDM01000402.1 GCA_003565055.1 Paracoccaceae bacterium | reverse complement strand
GGGCTGCAATTCGCGTTCTCGACCGTGGATGCGCCCGAGGGATTCGACCGGATCGAGGTCTATACGACGCGGCCCGATACGCTGATGGGGGCGTCCTTCGTGGGGGTCTCGCCCGATCATCCGCTGGCGAAGCAACTGGAGCGGCATGACCCGGAAGTAGCGGCGTTTGTCGCCGAGTGCCGCAAGCTGGGGACGACCGAGGAAGCGTTGGAGAAGGCCGAGAAGCGGGGTTTCGACACGGGCATCCGCGTGCGTCATCCCTTTGACAACGAATGGGAATTGCCGGTCTATATCGCTAATTTCATCCTGATGGATTATGGCACGGGCGCGATTTTCGGCTGTCCGGCGCATGACCAGCGCGACCTTGATTTCGCGCGGAAATACGGGCTTCCGCATCCCGACGTGTTCTTTGCGCTGGGTAATGAAACGCCGGTCAGTGCGACCGCCTTTGTGCCGCCCAAGACCGAGGCGGTGCGCTATGTCCGGGGGTTCGCGGGCGAGGAGGTGCAGACCGGTGCCGATGCGGTCGAGGCCGCGATTGCCTTTTGCGAGGCAAACGGGGTCGGGCATGGCGTGACCAAATACCGGCTGCGCGATTGGGGCCTTTCGCGTCAGCGGTATTGGGGCTGCCCGATTCCCGTCGTGCATTGCGAAGTTTGCGGCGTCGTGCCCGAGCGCAAGGAAAACCTGCCCATCGCGCTGCCCTATGATGAGGACGGCGCGCCGATTGATTTCGCGATCCCCGGCAACCCGCTCGACCGCCACCCGTCCTGGGCGCGCTGCGCCTGTCCGGCTTGCGGCAAGCCCGCCCGGCGCGAGACGGACACGATGGATACATTTGTCGATTCGAGCTGGTATTACGCGCGCTTCACCTCGCCCCAGGCGGGCACGCCGACCGACCGGGACGAGGCCGATTACTGGATGAATGTCGACCAGTATATCGGCGGGATCGAGCATGCGATCCTGCATTTGCTCTACTCGCGTTTCTTCGCCCGCGCGATGGTCAAGACCGGGCATTTGTCGGAAAAGTGCAAGGAACCCTTCAGCGCGCTGTTTACGCAAGGCATGGTAACGCACGAGATTTACACAACAAAAGACGAAAAGGGTCGTGCTGTCTATCACCTGCCCGAAGATATCGAGGACGGAAAACTGAAAGCCACAGGCCAGCCTGTGACGATTATCCCCTCCGCCAAAATGTCGAAATCCAAGAAAAACGTCGTCGATCCGGTGAACATCATCAGCGCTTTCGGCGCGGACACGGCGCGGTGGTTCGTCATGTCCGACAGCCCGCCCGAACGTGACGTG
Organism: Paracoccaceae bacterium; assembly: GCA_003565055.1. Classification (GTDB taxonomy): domain Bacteria; phylum Pseudomonadota; class Alphaproteobacteria; order Rhodobacterales; family Rhodobacteraceae; genus Roseinatronobacter. The sequence continues at coordinate 3,412 of PXDM01000402.1, read as the reverse complement.
GAATGGACGAGCGCAGGGGCCGAAGCGGCGTTCAAGCATCTGGGCCGGGTCTGGAGCCTGTCGGAGCGAATCGTAGCCATGCCTGATGGCACGCCGAACGATGCCGACACAGACCTCATGCGCGCCATGCATCGCGCGATTGCCGATTGCACCCGCGCCATTGAGAATTTCGCCTTCAACAAGGCGATTGCAGAACTCTACGCCTTCACCAATACGCTCTCGAAAACCAATGCCAGCGGGGCCGCGCAGAAGACCGCCATGCGTGCGCTTGCGCAGTTGATGGCGCCGATGGTCCCGCATCTCGCGGAAGATATCTGGGCGCGGCAGGGCGGCGCCGGGCTTGTGGCGCAGGCCGCATGGCCGAAGGCTGATCCGGCGATGCTCAAGCGCGACACGATCACGCTGCCCATCCAGATCAACGGAAAGCGGCGCTCGGAAATCGAGGTGGCGGCCGATCTGCCCAAGGATGAGGTTGAAAAACTGGCGCTGGCGGATGATGCTGTGATCAAGGCTCTGGGTGGCGCTGCGCCGCGCAAGCTGATCGTGGTGCCGGGGCGCATTGTCAATGTTGTTATATGACCGCAGAAGCCTGATCCTCGCGCTGGCCGTGCTGCCGCTGGCAGCGTGCGGCTTCACCCCGGCCTATGCGCCGGGCGGCGCGGGGCAAGCGCTGCGCGGCCGGGTGCGGGCGGCGGAGCCCAGCACGTCGCAAGAGTTCGATTTCGTCGCCGGCATCGAGGAGCGCCTGGGCCGTCCCGCAGCACCCGCCTATCAACTGGCCTATACGATCGCGACCTCCGAGCGCGGCGCGGCGCGCGGGGCCGGGCTCGGGGCCACGCGGATCACGCTGTTCGGGACGGTGCGCTACACGCTGACCGATGCGGCCACGCGCGAAACCGTGACCGACGGAAGCCTGCGCAATTTCACGAATTACTCGACGACGGATACGCAGCTTGCCAGCCGCCGCGCCGCGGAAGATGCGGGAGCCCGCCTGATGCGTATCCTCGCCGATCAGGTCGCATCCCGGCTCATCGCGGCCATGGCGGAATGAAGCTCAACGCCCGTGATCTGGCGCGGCTGACCGAGACGCCCGACCCGAAACTGGCGGGTGTGCTGATCTATGGGCAGGATGCAATGCGCGTGGCGCTGAAACGACAGGCGCTGATCGCGGCGATTGTCGGGCCCGAGGGCGAGGCCGAGATGCGGCTTGAGCGCCTGCCCGCTGCGGAGGTGCGGCGCAATGCGGCGCTTCTCGTGGATGGGGTGAAAGCGCAGGGCTTTTTCCCCGGACCGCGCGCCGTGCTGGTCGAAGATGCGAATGACCTGATCATCGACGCGCTGACGCAGGCGCTTGGCACCTGGCGCGCGGGCGATGCGCAGATCGTGGTGACGGCGGGCGCGCTCAAGGCCAGCTCAAAACTGCGCAAACTCTTCGAGGGCGCGAAATCGGCGGGCGCGGTCGGCATTTATGACGAGCCGCCCTCGCGCGAAGAGATCGAGGCCGCACTGGCCGATGCCGGGCTGCGCGAGATCAGCGCGGAGGTGATGCGCGATCTGGTGGCCCTGTCGCGCGCGCTCGATCCGGGTGATTTCCGCCAGACGCTGGAAAAGCTCGCGCTCTACAAATTCGGGGACAGCGCGCCGCTGAGCAGTGAGGACATTGCCGCGATTGCGCCCATCAGCACCGAAGCCGCAGTCGATGATCTGCTCAATGCCGTGGCCGAAGGGCAGGCCGCGCAGATCGGCCCGCTTCTGGCGCGCCTGCAGGCGCAGGGCGTGGCGGCAGTGACGCTCGCGATCATGGCGATGCGTCATTTTCGCAGCCTGCACGCGATCAGTTGCGATCCCGGTGGCCCCTCGGCCGGAATCCAGCGCGCGCGCCCGCCGATTTTCGGGCCGCGTCGTGACCGTCTGCTGGCACAGGCGCAGGGCTGGGGGCTCGCGCGGCTGGAGCAGGCGCTGGCCGATCTGGTCGCGGCTGATCTGACCTTGCGCTCGGCGTCAAATGCGCCCAGCATGGCGGTGATGGAGCGCGCGCTGATCCGGCTTGCGATGCTGGCGCGCCGCAGGAGCTGAAGACAGAGGAACGCATGTACACAGTCATCGGTCGGGCCAATTCCAGAGCAACGCGGGTCTTGTGGATGCTGGAGGAACTCGGCCAGAGCTATGAACATGTCCCCGCTGCCCCCCGATCCGAAGGGGTGACCAGCTTCAACCCCGCAGGCAAGGTGCCGGTGCTGATCGAGGACGGCACGCCGATCACTGATTCGACCGCGATCATCCAGTATCTTGCCGACAAGCATGGCGCGCTGACCTATCCGGCGGGAACGCTGGACCGCGCGCGGCAGGACAGTCTCACGCAATTCCTGCTCGATGAGTTCGACTCTGCCCTCTGGATGGCTGCGCGGCACAGCTTCGTGCTGCCCGAAGAATTGCGCCAATCCGCGATCAAGAATTCGCTGATCTGGGAATTCACCAATAGCCAGAAAACGCTTGCGCATCGCATGGGCGAGGGGCCGTTCGTGATGGGTCCGGATATGACCGTGCCGGACATTCTGCTGACGCATTGCGGGATCTGGGCGCGCGTGGCGAAATTCCCGATCCATGAGGCGCGGCTGACCGAATATCTGGAGCGGATGACCGCCCGCCCCGCACTCGCCAAAGTGCTGGCGATGATGGGATAGCGCCATGGGTTGCGCGCCATACTGTCGTGTGTCCCTCACGATTTTCAGATGCCGGATAGTTGTCTGGTTGGCGCTGCACCTTCGAGTGAAGTCTGATCTCTGAGTTTAGTCGTACAATCGCGTCTCTGGCGCGACTTCCGGCTGATTGATGCGCGTCGGCAAGATTTCCCAGAAACCCGCCCCCGGTTCTCCCACCTTCACAACGAGTGTCCTTGGGGTGGAGAGTTGTGTTTTTCAGCCTGGGCAAGCGCGCCGCACGCGGATCCATCAGATACCCGCGCGTTATCGTCCTGATTGACGCTGGAGTCTCACCTTGTTTGTTGCGGCATGACGCGGCTGATGCCGAGGCAATCTGCGAAGCAGCAATGCGCCCGACCTTGCGCTTCGTGCCCGTGAAGCGAGAGGAAACCCAAAGGGCCGCGATGGTCTTCCGGAGCCTCGACTTGCTGATCCGCCAGCGGACGCAGGCAATCAACGCGCTCCGGTTCGGTCTCGCCCCTTTAGTCAGAAGCGGAGCGGGCCTCACCGCGCATCTGCCGACAATCGTGAAGGATACCAAGCAGAAAGCCCGTCAGCATCTGGCGCAGGGCGACTGCGGTTATCCAGCCTGAGTATTCCACGGCACTTGGCCACCTGTTCCACGAACATGTGGCCAGTCATTCCATGACATGTGGCCACCCCCGTGAGGTGATCTGCGAGGCTGTTTATTCATGACGTGATTTTCACGC
>PXDM01000164.1 GCA_003565055.1 Paracoccaceae bacterium | reverse complement strand
GAGCAGATGCGCGAGTTTCTGCGCCTGCGGCGGCATTTCGCGCTGGTGGTCGATGAATATGGCGCGCTGCACGGGCTGATCACGCTCGAAGACATTCTTGAGGAAATCGTGGGCGAGATCGAGGATGAATATGACACGACCCACGCGCCGGAAGTCGAGGAAGGGCCGGATGGCGACGTGATGGTCGATGGCGCGATGACCATTCGCGACCTCAACCGCACGATGGACTGGTCGCTGCCCGATGAGGAAGCGGTGACTGTGGCGGGGCTTGTGATCCATGAAGCGCAGTCGATCCCCGAGGAAGGCCAGGTGTTTTCGTTCCACGGCTGCCGCTTCAAGGTGCTGGAGCGCGAAGGCAACCGGATCGTGCGGCTGAGCATCCGCAACATGCAGGCCCCGCGCGAGGATGACTGAGTTGCGCCTGATCTGCGCGAGCAACAATGCCGCGATCCTGCGCGCCAATCTGATGCGCTCGCAGGCGGTGGATCACTGGCCGCTGAGCGTGATCGAGGATGCGCCCTCTGCGGCGCTGGCCTATAATCAGGGGCTCGATGACAGCCGCGAAGAGCTGCTGATCTTCCTGCATCACGACGTCTACCTGCCCCCCGGCTGGGAACAACTCCTGCACCAGCGCATCGCCGAGGTCGCAGCCCTCGATCCCGACTGGGCGCTGATCGGCGCTTACGGCGTCGATGAGGCCGGGCGCGGTTTCGGGCCGGTCTGGTCAAGCTCGCTGGGTCATATCGTGGGCGCTGTGCCGCTCGCCCCGCGCGCTGTGCAGAGCTTCGACGAATTGCTGATCGTGATGCGGCGCGGCGCGGGGCTGCGCTTTGATGCGGCGCTTCCGGGCTGGCATCTCTATGGCACCGACATCGTGACACAGGCGCGGGCGCAGGGGCTCGGGGCCTATGCCTGCGCGCTGCCGCTCGTGCATAATGACGGCTACAAGGACCAGCTCGATGAAGGATTCGCGGCGGCCTATCGCTATATGCAGGGCAAATGGGCCACGCGCCTGCCGCTGCGCAGCCCTGTGATCAAGATCTCGCGCCTGGGTCATCAGCTCTGGCGGGCGCGCTGGCACAATATCCGCTCGCGCGACATTCGGCAGGGCATGGCGATTGACACAGCGCTCGATCCTGTCGCCATCGCGCGCATTTGTGGATGGAACAGCGTCGCGCCGGAGTGATCAGGCCGCCTGCCCCGGCCCTGAGGTCAGCGAAAGGAAGACATCCTGCAGATCAGGTTCCTCGCTGGTGACATCGACCACGACACCGCCCGCGCGTGCCACGGCCTCCAGCAGCGCACCCGCCGAGACATGGCTGCGCCGATAGGTCAGCGCCAGCCGCCCATCCGCGCGGGTTTCCTGCGTGACGCCTTCGGGCAAGGGCAATTCGGCCAGCGGCGCGTCGAGCCGCAGCACCAGCGTCTTGGCATCAAGCCTGCCCAGAAGCGCCGAGGTCTTGTCGCGCACAGTGACGGCACCGTGGTTGATGATGGCGATCTCGTCGCACATCTCCTCGGCCTCTTCGAGGTAATGCGTGGTCAGGATGATGGTCATCCCGTCTTCATTGAGCTTGCGGACATTCGCCCAGAGCATCTGGCGCAGCTCGATATCAACCCCGGCGGTGGGCTCATCGAGCACCAGAACATGCGGGCGGTGCACCAGCGCCTTGCCCAGCAGAAGCCTGCGCCGCATGCCGCCCGAAAGCGTGCGCGCATAGGCATCGGCCTTGTCAGTAAGCCCGATCATCTCGAGGATCTGCGCCGTGCGGCGCTGCGATTTCGGCACACCGTAGAGCCCCGCCTGCACCTCCAGCGCGCCGCGCGGGGTGAAGAAAGGGTCCATGTTCAGTTCCTGCGGCATCACACCGATGGCCGCGCGCGACTGGCGCGGATTGACGTCCTGATCAAAGCCCCAGATCCGCACCTGCCCGGCGGTCTTGGTCACCAGCCCCGCCAGGATGTTGATCAGCGTCGACTTGCCCGCGCCATTGGGGCCGAGCAATCCGAAGATGCTGCCTGCCGGGATGGTCAGATCGACCCCCTTCAGCGCCTCTTTCGCGGGCGCAGCCTTCCCGCCCGCATAGGTCTTGCGCAGCCCGGTGATCTCGATTGCATGATCCGACATGTGGGGGGTCCCGCCTCGTTGCTGCGCGACAGGGCCAGAGGGGGTTCACGCAACCTTGCCCTGCGCCGCGATTTCAGTATTCTGGCGGCTATGTAACCTGCCACCACAGCGCCGACAAGGAAGCCTGCCCAGATGACCGCCACGCCTCAGGACCACCCTGCCCCGGAAACCGAGATTGTCAGCGCCATGCGCGTGTGTTGCGACGGCGGCGAGGGGGCGCTGGGCCATCCGCGCGTCTGGCTTTCGCTCAGTCACGACACGGGGATGGTCGATTGCCCTTATTGTGACAAGCGCTTCATTCATCGCGATTATGCCGGTGATGCCGCGGCCTGATCCGCGCTGAGCAACATCGGCGTCTCGCCACACATCAGATCGCCATCAACGCGCATGCCGCTGTGATCCAGAAAGTCTGCGATGTGATGGCCCGACCACGCCCGGATGCTCCCGAAGCCGCTGATAAGCCCGGTGCCGCGCGCTGTGCCGGTTTCAGGGTCCTGATAGTGATAGACCAAGTGCCCTGCCAGCCCATCCTCGCAGGAAAAACGCGCATGGCCCAGACGCAGCGTGTCGCCCACACGCCAGTCGCCGGTGCAGGCAACGCCGGTATTCGTGACCCCTTCGAGCGTGCCCTCATTCCAGCCCAGCGCGCGCCCGACCAGATAGACCCCGTCCCCCGGCATGCAGGCCACGACCGGGACACAGCTCTCCGGACTGTAAGGCGTTGAGACACAATCGGGCAGATCGAGCGCCTGCGCGTCCCCGCTGATCAAGACCCCAGCGGCAATTGAACAGATCAGGCGCATGTGAAATACCTCTCGCTCATGGACGGCTCTCGCGCAGGGTAACAGACCAAGGGGAAGCGACAAGATGACATTCGGCAAAGGCCATCACCTGCATCTGATCGACGGTTCGGCCTATATCTTTCGCGCCTATCACGCGCTGCCGCCGCTCACGCGCAAATCCGATGGCCTGCCTGTGGGCGCGGTTGCAGGTTTTTGCAACATGCTCTGGCGGTATTTGGGCGAAAACACCGCCAGCGCCGACGCGCCCACCCACGCCGCCGTGATCTTCGATCACTCATCCAAGACCTTCCGCAACGAGATTTACGATCTCTACAAGGCCAACCGCCCCGAGCCGCCCGAAGATCTGCGCCCGCAATTCCCGCTGACCCGCGACGCATCCCGCGCCTTCAACCTCGCCACCATCGAGGTCGAGGATTACGAGGCCGATGACATCATCGCCACCCTTGCCCGCCAAGCCCGCGAAGCAGGCGGGCGCGTGACGATCATCTCGTCGGACAAGGATCTGATGCAGCTTGTGGGCAACGGCGTCGAAATGCTTGATGCGATGAAGAACAAGCTGATCGGCCCCGACGAAGTGCGCGAGAAATTCGGTGTCGGCCCGGAACGCGTCGTCGATGTGCAGGCGCTCGCAGGCGATTCGGTCGATAATGTGCCCGGTGCTCCCGGCATCGGGATCAAGACCGCCGCGCTTCTGATCAACGAATATGGCGATCTGGAAACACTTCTGGAGCGCGCGGGCGAGATCAAGCAGCCCAAGCGCCGCGCCGCGCTGATCGACAATGCCGAGTTGATCCGCATCTCGAAGCGGCTGGTTCTTCTCGACGATCAGACCCCGCTCGACTTTGCGCTCGACGAGCTTGAGGTCCGCGCGCCCGATGCGACGGCCCTGCTGGACTTCCTGAACGCGATGGAATTCCGCACGCTGACCCGCCGCGTGGCCGAGCATTTCAACACGGAACCGCCAGCAGCCCCCAGCCTGCCGACGCCGCAGGACACGCCTGCGCAGGCCGAACCCGAGGCCCCCGATTTCACATCCGCCGAATATCTCTGCATCCGCGATCTGGACACGCTGCGCGCGTGGATCGCCGAGATCGAAGAGATCGGCCATGTTGCTGTCGATACGGAAACGACGGCGCTGGACGAGATGCGCGCGGATCTTGTCGGCATCTCGCTCTGTGTGACGCCCGGACGCGCGGCCTATATCCCGCTGCAACATCGCGCGGGCGGGGGCGATCTTTTCGGCGCAAGCGCACTGGTCGAGGGGCAATTGCCCATGGATGAGGTGCTGGCGCTGCTCAAGCCGGTGCTGGAAGACCCCGCGATCCTGAAAATCGGGCAGAACATGAAATATGACGCCAAGATTTTCGCCCGCAACGGCATCAGCGTCACACCCATCGACGACACGATGCTCATGTCCTACGCGCTGCATGGGGGCTTGCACGGGCATGGGATGGATGCGCTCTCGGACCGCCACCTGAACCACCAGCCCATCGCGATCAAATCGCTTCTGGGATCGGGCAAATCCGCCATCACCTTCGATCTCGTGGCCATTGACGACGCCACCCCTTATGCCGCCGAGGATGCCGATATCACGCTGCGGCTGTGGCAGATGTTCAAACCGCGCCTGCATGCCGCGCAAGTCACCCGCGTCTATGAAACGCTGGAGCGCCCACTGGTGCCGGTGCTGGCGGCGATGGAGCGCCACGGCATCAAGGTCGACCGCGACGCGCTCTCGCGCATGTCCAATGCATTCGCGCAGAAGATGGCGGGGCTGGAGGCCGAGATCCACGAGCTTG
>PXDM01000204.1 GCA_003565055.1 Paracoccaceae bacterium | reverse complement strand
GGGATCATGCGGACGAAGGCAGCGGTTGCGGTGCAGGCGGGCAAGCCGCTTGAAATCATGGAGGTCAATCTCGAAGGCCCGCGTGCCGGCGAGGTGCTGGTCGAGATCAAGGCCACGGGCCTGTGCCATACGGATGACTTCACGCTCTCGGGCGCGGATCCCGAAGGGCTGTTTCCGGCCATCCTCGGGCATGAGGGCGCGGGCGTCGTGGTCGAGGTCGGCGCGGGCGTCACCTCGGTCAAGCCCGGCGATCACGTGATCCCGCTCTACACGCCCGAATGCCGGCAATGCCCGTCCTGCGTGAGCCAGAAGACGAATCTCTGCACCTCGATCCGGGGCACGCAGGGGCAGGGGCTGATGCCCGACGGGACCTCGCGCTTCTCGACGCTCGATGGCGATCCGATCCTGCATTACATGGGCTGCTCCACGTTTTCGAATTTCACCGTCATGCCGGAAATCGCGCTCGCCAAGGTCCGCGAGGACGCGCCTTTCGACAAGATCTGCTACATTGGCTGCGGGGTGACGACGGGTATCGGCGCGGTGATCTACACCGCCAAGGTCGAGATCGGCGCGAAGGCCGTGGTTTTCGGGCTGGGCGGCATCGGGCTGAATGTGATCCAGGGGCTGAAGCTCGCGGGTGCCGACATGATCATCGGCGTCGATATCAACAATGACCGCAAGGAATGGGGCGAGCGTTTCGGGATGACCCATTTCGTCAACCCGCGCGAGCTTGACCTGCCGGTGGCGCAGCATATCGTGAACATGACCAAGACGCCCTTCGACCAGATCGGGGGTGCGGATTACAGCTTCGACTGCACGGGCAATGTGCAGGTGATGCGCGATGCGCTGGAATGCACGCATCGCGGCTGGGGCGTGTCGGTGGTGATCGGGGTGGCGCCTGCGGGGGCGGAGATCGCGACGCGGCCCTTCCAGCTGGTGACGGGGCGGACCTGGAAAGGCACGGCCTTCGGTGGCGCGCGCGGGCGCACGGATGTGCCGAAGATCGTGGACTGGTACATGGACGGCAAGATCCAGATCGACCCGATGATCACGCATCTTCTGCCGCTGGAGGACATCAACAAGGGCTTCGACATGATGCATCGCGGCGAGTCGATCCGCTCCGTCGTGATCTACTGAGCGCGGGTGCTGGGAAGGTGCGTGCTTGCCACGCGCCTTCTCTTGCGACTGAGCCGCGCGCTATCTGCCCAGATGCGACATCCCGCGTGCCTCGGCCAGTGCAATCTGGCGTTGGCGCTCGCGGAAGCCTTCGCGGCGCTCGGGCGTGAACTCATCCACGCAATGGTGACATTGCACGCCCTCTTCATATTCAGGTCGCATACGATCCTCGGGCAAAAGCGGACGGCGGCAGGCATGGCACATGACATGCGGCCCTGTCTTCAACCCATGCTCGACCGAAACCCTCTGATCAAAGACGAAACACGCCCCTTGCCAGAGGCTTTCTTCCTCGGAGACCTCTTCGAGATATTTCAGGATACCGCCCTTGAGGTGATAGACCTCTTCCACACCTTGCCCCAACAGGTAGTTCGTCGATTTCTCGCATCGAATGCCGCCGGTGCAGAACATGGCGATGCGCTTGTTGTGGAAGCGGTGGCGGTTTTCCTCCCACCATTTCGGGAACTCCCCGAAGGCGCGCGTGCCAGGATCAATCGCGCCGTCAAATGTGCCGATCGCGACCTCATAATTGTTGCGCGTGTCGATCACGGCGACATCAGGCGCGGAAATCAGCGCGTTCCAGTCCTCGGGTGCCACATAATGCCCGACCCGCGCGCGCGGGTCGATATCGGGCTGGCCCATCGTGACGATCTCGCGCTTCAGCCGCACTTTCATGCGCCCGAAAGGCATCTGGGCCGCCGGGCTTTCCTTCCAGTCGAGATCCGCGCAGCCGGGCAGGGCGCGGATATGCGCAAGCATCGCGTCAATCCCGGCGCGGCTGCCCGCTATCGTGCCATTGATCCCCTCGCGCGCCAGCAGCAGCGAGCCTTTGACGCCTTGCGCTTCGGCCAGTGTCAGCAGCGGCGCACGCAGCGCGGCGGGATCGTCAAAACGGGTGAAATGGTAGAGCGCGGCAACAGTCAACATGGCGGTGCTTTACTGCGCAGACGCCGCCCCGGCAAGTCAGGAGTTGTTGACGCGCGCCCCGCTCCCGCTTAGCCCTGAGGAAAGCCCCGAGGAGTGCCTGATGACCCGAGCCCTGATCGTGATCGACCTGCAAAACGACTTCTGCCCCGGCGGCGCGCTCGCTGTGACGGGCGGCGATGAGATCGTGGCAGGCGTCAATGCGCAGATGGACCGGGCAGGGGCTGTGATCCTGACACAGGACTGGCATCCGGCGGGGCATAGCTCTTTTGCGAGCCAGCATCCGGGGCGCGCGCCCTATGAAACTGTGCAGATGGATTATGGCGCACAGGTGCTCTGGCCGGATCATTGCGTCCAGAGCAGTCAGGGGGCCGCGTTTCACGACGGGCTGGTGACGGATCGTGCGGATCTGATCCTGCGCAAAGGCTTCCGCGCAGGCATCGACAGCTATTCGGCATTTTTTGAGAATGACCAGACGACCCCCACGGGGCTGGAGGGCTATCTGCGCAGCCGTGGCCTGACGGCCCTCGACTTTACCGGGCTCGCGACAGATTTCTGCGTGGCATGGTCCGCGCTCGACGCGGCGCGGCTGGGCTTTGATGTGCGGGTGATCCTCGATCTGTGCCGGGGAATCGACCTAGATGGTTCGATGGCGCGGGCGCTGGAGGAAGTGCGCGCCGCCGGGGTGGAACTGGTCTGAGCTATGGATATCGCCACCCGCGTCTATAATCACCGCTGGAAGCTTGACCCGATCGTGCGCTCGCTGATCGACACGGATTTCTATAAGCTGTTGATGTGTCAGTCGGTTTTCACCAATCACCCGCGCACACAGGTGACCTTCAGCCTGATCAACCGCGCCAGCCACATCCCGCTTGCGCGGCTGATCGACGAGGGCGAGTTGCGCGAACAGCTCGACCATATCCGTGAGCTCCAGCTCTCGCGCGGCGAATCGACCTTCCTGCGCGGCAACACGTTTTACGGCAAGCGGCAGATGTTCCGGCCCGATTTCATGGAATGGTTTGAGCGCTTTCGCCTGCCCCCCTACCATCTGGAGCGTGTGGGCGATCAGTATGAACTGACATTCGAGGGCAGCTGGGCCGAGGCGATGCTCTGGGAGATCCCGGCGCTCGCCGTGCTGATGGAGCTGCGCTCGCGTGCAGTGCTGGGGCGGATGAAACGTTTCGAGCTGCAAGTGCTCTATGCCCGCGCTATGACGCGGCTTTGGGAGAAGATCGAACGTTTGCAGGGGCTTGACGGGCTGCGCATCGCTGATTTCGGAACCCGTCGCCGGCATTCTTTCCTTTGGCAGGATTGGTGCGTGCAGGCGATGATCGAGGGGCTGGGGGATAAATTCGCAGGCACCTCGAATTGCCTGATCGCCATGCGCCGCGAGGTCGAGGCCATCGGCACCAACGCGCATGAATTGCCCATGGTCTATGCAGCGCTGGCCGATAGTGACACAGCGCTCGCCGAGGCCCCGTATCGCGTGCTCGCCGATTGGCAGGCCGAACATTCCGGAAATCTGCGTATCATCCTGCCCGATACGTTCGGCACTGCAGGGTTTCTGCAGCGCGCTCCGGATTGGCTGTCGGACTGGACGGGGATGCGAATCGATTCGGGCAACCCGGCCGAAGGCGCCGAGGCCGCGATTCGCTGGTGGCAGGCGCGTGGTCAGGACCCGCGCGAGAAACTGGTGATCTTCTCGGACGGGCTGGATGTGGACAAGATCGCGGAATTGCAGGCGCAATTCTCGGACCGGGTGCGGGTCAGCTTCGGCTGGGGCACGCTTTTGACCAATGATTTCCGTGGGCTTGCCCCAGAAGACGGGCTCGCGCCATTCTCACTGGTCTGCAAGGCGCAATCGGCGAATGGCCGCCCAACGGTCAAACTCTCGGACAATCCGCTGAAGGCGATGGGGCCGGAGGCCGAAATCGCCCGCTATAAGCGCGTCTTCGGGGTTGAACAACAAGCTGTGCAACCGGTGATTGTTTAACCGAATTTTACGCTGGCTTCAGAAACCAACATGTCGCAGGGCCTTTCACAGCGATTTTTGATGACACATGCACCTGTCTGTGGTGCAATGAACCTGTCACAATCAGAGTAGGAGGACACTGAATGTCACTGAGTTCCCATATTGCAGAACTCCGCCGGAAACACGAAAACCTCTCTGAGCAGGTCGAAATGGCGCAGCGCAGCCTCGCGACGGATGACCTGCAGATCGCTGACCTCAAAAAGCAGAAATTACGCCTGAAGGAAGAAATTGAGCGCTTGTCGCACGCTTGATGAGAGTTTGACTTTTGAAATGAAAACGGCCTGCGTTGCGCAGGCCGTTTTGTTTTGGTGGCAGGGCGCCCGGAGACACCGGGCGCGCAAGATCAGACGAAGAACTGCGCCCCGTTGGCGCTGATCGTCGATCCATTGATAAAACCTGCATCATCCGCGACAAGGAAACCCACGCAGCGCGCGATTTCTTCCGGCTCGCCCAGACGTCCGGCGGGAATGCCGGAGATGATGCTCTCACGCACTTTTTCCGGCACGGCCATGACCATCTCGGTTGCAATGTAGCCGGGGCAGACCGCGTTTGCCGTGATCCCGAAGCGCGCGCCCTCTTGCGCCAATGATTTCACGATT
>PXDM01000432.1 GCA_003565055.1 Paracoccaceae bacterium | reverse complement strand
AGCACGTCGAGCCCGTAGATCTCGCCCGCAAGTTCCGAGGCGAGCGCGGCCATGCTTGGCACGCCGGCTTGGGCCACTTCGCGCGCGGAACCCGCCGTGTCCGCGCCCTTCACGCGGTGGATGCCATGCGTCTTGAGGAAGGCGCGGCACTGGCCCAGAAGCATCGTGTGGCTCTTGGCATGGGTGATCTGGTCGAGCGTCACACCGGGCAGGGCGAGCAGATTGATATGCACCCGAACGAAGGCTTCATCGAGGATATGCAACCCACTGTCCGGCAACAGGTGATGAATGTCGGCCACGCGCCCGAAGGTCGAATTCTCGATGGGCAGCATCGCCAGATCGGCCTGATGGGTGCGCACCTGCTCGATCACATCTTCGAAGGTACGGCAGGGCACCGCCTCCAGATCAGGGTGCTTCTTGCGGCAGGCTTCATGCGAATAAGCCCCCGGCTCTCCTTGAAATGCGATTCTGCCAGTCATGTTTCCGCTCACAATCGGTCCAATTCGCCCAAAAGGGCAATTCGTCGCGGTAACTACCGCTTGAAAACCGTCAGGGGAAGCGGATACATAGGCGCAACTTTGCCGGGCTACAGGATTGCGCTATGTTTGACACGATGACCGTCACCAAGGCGATAGCTGCTTTTTGCGGCGCATTGCTTATTTTTCTACTCGGGAACTGGGTGGCGAATGTAATCTTCGTTCCTGGCAATGCGAATGCACCGCAGGCCTTCATCATCGACACAGGGTCAGATGATGCTGCGGATGCGGAGCCGGTGGCCGAACTGAGCTTCGAGGAAGCGTTTGAGGTCGCAGACGCAGCCGCCGGGTCGCGGCTCTGGTCGCAATGCCGCGCCTGTCACGCGCTCGAAGCCGGGCGCAACGGTGTCGGGCCATACCTGCATGGGGTGGTCAACCGTGAGATCGGGGCCATTGACGGGTTCAACTATTCCGGTGCGCTCACTCAGGCAGGGGATGCCTGGACGCCGGAAATCCTCTCGGCCTTCATCGAGAACCCGAATGCCGTGACGCCGGGCACCTCGATGAGCTTTCGTGGCATTTCCAGCGTGCAGGACCGCGCCAATCTGATCGCCTATATGGAAAGCGAAAGCTGAGCCTTCGCGCCACGCGTGATGCAGGGCCGCCCGATGATCGGGCGGCTTTTTTCGTGTCAGAATCATCAATTTCCGTTGTCTGTGTCGTGAAATGCATGCGCAGCAGTCGACACTGCGGCAGAAAACCTAAATACTGTTTGGCGAAGGCCCGATTAAAGAGAGGCCGAAACAGGAGGAATTGCCCATGTCCCGTGGTTTTATGGCGTGCCTTGCTGTTGGCGGCCTTGTCCTGTCGAATGCGCTGCCTGCCGCAGCAACGGAAAGTCGGCTGATCGAAGCGCATGGCTATTCCTTCTACGGTGACCTGAGCTACGAGCCCGATTTCGAGCATCTGCGCTATGTGAATCCCGATGCCCCCAAGGGCGGCGTGATCTCAATATCGGCGCAGGGGACGTTCGATTCGATGAACCCGTTCACGCGGCGCGGGCGGGCCGGGGTGATGTCCTCGTCCATCTACGAAAGCCTGCTGGAGACCTCCGAGCCGATGGGCGGCGGGCTGGTCCCGGCGGATGCTTATGGCGAAAGCTACGGGCTGCTCGCCCATTCGCTGGAATATCCCGAGACCAAGGAGTGGGTGATCTTCCACATGCGCCCCGAGGCGCGGTTTTCCGATGGCACGCCGCTGACGGCTCATGATGTGGTCTTCTCGCATAACCTGTTTCTGGAGCAGGGCCTGCCCTCCTATGCGCAAGCCGTCAGTGCGCGCGTGACCAATGCCGAGGCGCTCGACGATCACACGGTGAAATTCACCTTCGCCGAAGGGATCTCGCGCCGCTCTCTGATCGATCAGGTCGGCTCGACCCCGGTTTTCTCGAAAGCCTGGTATGAAGAAACCGGCGCGCGGCTCGACGAATCGCGTATGGAGATCTCGCCCGGTTCCGGCCCCTACATGCTAGACAGTTTCGAGGTGAATCGCCGTATCACCTATCGCCGCAACCCCGATTACTGGGGCAATGATCTGCCGATCAATCGCGGACGGCATAATTTCGATGAAATCCGCGTCGAATATTTCGCAGATGGCGCTGCGGCCTTTGAGGCATTCAAGACGGGCGAATACACCTTCCGCGCCGAGAATAATTCGCGCCAATGGGCCACGGGCTACGATTTCCCCGCCATCAATCGCGGCCATGTGGTGCGCGAAGAACTGCCCACTGGCTTCGCCCCCACACCGACAGGCTTCGTGTTCAATCTTGAGCGCGATTTCCTGCAGGACCGCCGCGTGCGCGATGCGATCACGCTCGCATGGAATTTCGAGTGGACCAATGACACGCTGCAATACGGGCTGTTTCAACAGCGCGTGAGCTTCACGCAAGGAACGCAGTTTCAGGCAGAGGGGCCGCCCGAGGGGCTGGAGCTGGAGCTTCTGCAATCGCTGGGTGATCTGGTGCCGGAAGAGATCCTGACCGAGCCCGCGCGCGCGCCGCATGCTTCGGACCCCGCGCGCCTGACCGACCGGCGCAACATGCGCCGCGCGAGGGTGCTTCTGGAAGAAGCTGGCTGGGACGTGGATGATGCCGGGGTGCTGCGCAATGCCGCTGGCCAGCGCATGACCATTGAGATCCCGGTCTCCAGCGCCGGGTCGGCCACCATGGATTCGATCATCGAGACCTTCACCCAGAACCTGCAGGGCCTTGGCATCGACGCGCGGTTCCAGCGCATCGACCCTGCCCAGCACACGGATCGCCGCCGCAACCGCGATTACGACATGATTTTCGATCAATATGCGGCCTTCATGGATACGGGCACAGGGCTGCATCAGCGCTACGGTTCGGAAGCTGCGGATGACGTGTTCAACCCTGCTGGCCTGCGCAGCCCGCTCGTTGATGCGGTGATCGACCTGTCGCTCGACGCGCCCGACCCCGAGACCCGCGACGCGGCGCTGATGGCGCTCGACCGGGTGCTGCGCTGGGAGCATTTCATCATTCCCGCATGGTTCAACGATACAGTCTGGGTCGCCTATTGGGACATGTTCCGCCGCCCCGAGGAGATCCCCCCATTCTCGACGGGCGAGCTTGATTTCTGGTGGTTCGACGAAGCGCGGTTCCAGGAATTGCGTGCTGCCGGAGCCCTGAGGTAACCCATGGGCGCCTATATCGCGCGACGCCTCGCCCTGATCATTCCCACGCTGCTCGGCGTGATGGTGATCAATTTCTTTCTCGTGCAATTCGTCCCCGGCGGGCCGATTGAGCAGGTGATCGCCCAGATGGAAGGACAGGGCAATGTCTTCGGCGGTTTCGACGGGGCTGGCGCGGATGTGAATGTCGGCGCCATCGAGGATGAGCGCTATCAGGGCGCGCGTGGCCTGCCGCCGGAATTCATCGCCCAGCTTGAGCGCGAATTCGGCTTTGACAAACCGCCGGTTGAGCGGTTTTTACACATGATGTGGAATTACATCCGCTTCGATTTCGGCGATAGTTACTTCCGCTCGATCTCGGTGGTTGATCTGGTGATCGAGAAGCTGCCGGTCTCGATCAGCCTCGGGCTGTGGTCCACGCTCATCGCCTATCTGGTCTCGATTCCGTTGGGCATCCGCAAGGCCGTGCGGGATGGCTCACGCTTCGACACCTTCACCTCCGGGCTGATCATCGTGGCCTATGCGATTCCCGGTTTCCTCTTTGCGATCCTGCTTTTGGTGCTGTTTGCGGGCGGATCGTATTTCCAGATCTTCCCCGCGCGTGGCCTGACCTCGCCGCAGGAAGTCTGGGACCAGCTCTCGCCCATCGGCAAGGTGCTTGACTATTTCTGGCACATCACGCTGCCGGTGATCGCCTCGACCATCTCGGCTTTCGCGACGCTGACGCTGCTGACGAAAAACAGCTTCCTCGATGAGATCCGCAAGCATTACGTCATGACCGCCCGCGCCAAGGGGCTGGAGGAAAACAAGGTGCTCTATGGCCATGTCTTCCGCAACGCCATGCTGATCGTGATCGCGGGTTTCCCGGCGGTGTTTGTGGGTGTGTTCTTCGGCGGCTCGCTGATCATCGAGACGATTTTCTCGCTCGATGGGCTGGGGCGGCTGGCTTTTGAGGCGACGGTTGCGCGCGATTATCCGGTGATGTTCGGCACGCTGTTTGTCTTCGGGCTGATCGGGCTGGTGGTGGGGCTGATCTCGGATCTGATGTATGTCTGGATCGACCCGCGCATCGACTTTGAATCGCGGGAGACCTGAGCGATGGATCAGCGCGCCGATGCTTTCGTTACTGCCCCCGATCAAGTCCCTGATGTCGAAAAAGGCGCGGGTCTGCCCCCGCCCAAGACCCGTTTCGGCATCACGATTTCCGCGCTCAACCGCCGCCGCTGGCGCAATTTCCGCGCCAACCGGCGGGCCTTCTGGTCGCTGATCATCCTTGGTGTGCTCTACGGGCTGTCGCTCTTCGCCGAATACATCGCCAATGACCGCCCTATCGTGCTCAGCTATCGTGGCGAGTTGCATTTCCCCATCCGCAATTTCTACCCTGAAACGGCCTTCGGCGGTGATTTTCGAACCGAGGCGGTTTATCGCGATCCCGAAGTGCAATGCCTGATCCGCACGGGCGGTGCGGAACTGTGCCTCGATGACCCGACCGAGGCCATGGCACAGGCCGAAGGGGGCATCGTGGATGGCGAAGAGATCGTGGCGGGCTGGATGGTCT
>PXDM01000108.1 GCA_003565055.1 Paracoccaceae bacterium | reverse complement strand
CTTGCGGGCATGGTCACTGCACATCCGCCCCCTGCCCCGGGCGGCAAGCGCATCAAGCTGCGCTACATGACCCAGGCCAAGACGCGCCCGCCGGGCTTCGTGGTCATGTGCTCGAACCCCGAGGATCTGCCCGCGAGCTATGAGCGCTATCTGGTCGGGGGCCTGCGCGACAGTTTCGACATGCCAGGCACACCGATCCGGATTTTCATGCGATCGCAGGCCGACAAGAACCCGTATAAGGGGCGCAAGAAGGCCCCGCCCTCGAAGCTGCGCAAACATCTGGAGGGGCGGCGCGATTGAGGCGGAAAAGGGGGGCTGTCTGCCCCCGCCCGGCCCATGGGCCGGACTCCCCCGAGGATATTTTGGCAAAGATGAAAGCATGAAGTCGGTTCTGCTCGCATTCTGTCTGGTTTTTTTCATGGCGCTGCCGGGCGCTGCGGAGCGGCCCTTCTCGCTGCGGGTGATCCTGTCGGGGCATTCGTTGACTGATCCGATCCCGCCCCATCTCACGGCGATGGTGGGGGCCGTGGGCGGGCGCGGCGGCGTGATCGACCGCTCGACCATTCCCGGCAGTCCGATGGACTGGCGTTGGGCGCATCCGGGCCTGCCCGTTGACGCAAAAGCCGCGATTGAGCGCTATGATCTGTTGGTGATGACCGAACGCGTGCCACTTCTGAACACGATGGAGTGGCATAGTTCGCCTCAGGAAGCCTTGCGCTGGGCGCGGCATGCCTGGGACAACGGCGCGGAATTCATGCTCTATGCGACATGGGTTTCGCTCGGGCTGGACCCGTCGCAAGGCGATGCCGAGATTCAGGCCGGGCTCTCCTTTGCCGAGCGTCTGGAGCGCGAGCAGGCACGCTGGGACGAAATCCGCGCCCATGTGGATGCGCATCGCCCCGAGGGCATGCGCGCGGTGCAGATGATCCTCGGCCCGCAGATCATGCTCGCGCTGGAGCGCGCAATCGAGGCGGGAGAGGTACCGGGGCTGGCGGCGATCACGGACATTTTTCACGACGACATTCATGTGAATGACATCGGTGCCTATGTCATGGCCTTGGCGCATCTGGCGGTGATCTATGGCGTGGACCCGCGCGATCTGCCGCTCGGGCTGGGGCGCGTGGCTGTGCCGGAGCCCGATCTGGCGCGCTGGTTGCAGGGTCTTGTCGCTGAGGTGGTGGCCGAAAACCCTTGAGGCTCAGCCGCCGATCTGCCCGACAGGCCCCGAAGCCCCCGTCTGCGCGCGGTGCATCAGCAACTGATCGAGCAGCACGCAGGCCATCATCGCCTCGCCCACCGGCACGGCGCGGATGCCCACGCAAGGATCGTGGCGGCCCTTGGTGACCACATCCGTCGGCTCGCCCGCGCGGGTGATCGACGCGCGGGGCGTGTGGATCGAGGAGGTCGGCTTGATCGCAAAGCGAACGACCACATCCTGCCCCGTCGAGATGCCGCCCAAGATGCCACCCGCCTTGTTGGAGCGGTAGCGCGGGCCATCCGCGCCCATCTCGATCTCATCGGCGTTTTCCACACCCGTCAGCCCTGCCGCCGCCATGCCCGCGCCGATTTCCACGCCCTTGACCGCATTGATCGACATCATCGCAGCGGCCAGTTCGGTGTCGAGTTTCGCATAGATCGGCGCGCCCAAGCCCGCGGGCAGGCCGCTGGCCGTGACTTCGATCATCGCGCCCACGGAATTGCCATCACGGCGGATCTGGTCGAGCGCTGTCGCCCAGTCCTCCGCCGCCTGCGCGTCAGGCACCCAGAACGGGTTGCGGTCGATCTCGGCAAAGTCAAATCGCGCGCGGTCGATATGATGCGGCCCCATCTGGACCATGTAGCCGGTGATCGCCAGCGCCGGCATCAGATCGCGCAGCACTGCCCGCGCCACACCGCCGGCCGCCACGCGTGCCGCCGTCTCACGCGCCGAGGACCGCCCGCCGCCGCGCGGATCGCGCAGCCCGTATTTCTGGAAATAGGTGATATCGGCATGGCCGGGGCGGAAGGTGTCGAGGATATTGCCGTAATCCTTGGAGCGCTGATCGAGATTGCGGATCATCAGCTGGATCGGCGTGCCGGTCGTGCGCCCTTCATAGACGCCCGAAAGGATTTCGACCGCATCGGGTTCGCGCCGCTGGGTGGTGTGGCGGCTCTGCCCCGGTTTGCGCCGGTCGAGCCAATGCTGGATCATGCCCTCGTCAAGCGCCACACCGGGCGGGCAGCCGTCCACCGTCGCCCCGAGTGCTGGCCCGTGGCTTTCGCCCCATGTGGTCACGCGAAACAGATGGCCGAATGTGTTGTAGCTCATTGGCGCGCGTTATCCCTGTCTTGCACGCAGTGGCACTACCTTGCTTTGCGAGTGATTGGAATAGGTGTCCCATGTCGGCGTGTAGTCTTCGGCCTGATTGCCCCAGACGGTCCAGCCCTCGCGCGGACCACGCGCGAAGAGGTCCAGCTTGCGCCCGAAACTGCAACGCTCGATCAGGTCATATTGCTCATCGGGTTTGCGGCTGTGTTCGCGCTTTTGCGTGACAAGGATGTTTTCCTGACTGCGCCCCGGCGCGAGCGTGCGCGCATTCTTGCCGCGGACACCAAACAGAAGGATCTCGGTGACATTGCGGAAATAGAAGCCCACGCCGCGCCGGTCGGGGCCGCCATCCTTGCGCACCTTGTACCAGATCAGGTTGGATTTATAGCCAAAGCCCCAATGCTCCATGACCTTCAGCCCTTCGGGCAACAGCGCATTCGGAACCCAGAGATAGAGATGCGCTGGTGTGTCGGCCAGCGCCTCCACCGGCATGTCGCAAATCTCTTCGAGCGTCAGCGTCGGGTAGCGCGACAGGCGCTTGTGCTCAGGGGCCATCTTGCCGGTACGATTCTGGAACTGCCAGGGCGGATCGGCCAGAATCGTCTGGAATTTCTGCCCGGCAAGATCTTCGATCAGCGCGTCGGCTGCGGTTTTCATGTCTCATCCTCCAGATAGAGCCGGTCACTGATCCCGAAGACGAGAAGCGGACAGCCACCCGCCCCACCGCCTTCGATCTTGGGCAGCAATTTGCTCATATGCGTCGTCGAGGCGCCATAGGACGACCCTCGGCCAATATGGTTAAAAATTTCCTGCAAGCCATCGCAGCGCGTGATGATCACGCCGACGCTGACCGCGCGCAGGTCAAACAGCAAGCGGAAATTGTTCAGATCGCGGTCGAAAAAGGGATCCTTGTTGTTCCATTCGATCTCGAGCGCGACCTTGTTGCGGTAGCAATCAATCTGATGCGTGGGCGAATCGAGCCGCTCGCCGTCGAGCAACACGCCAGTCTCGAATTTCTTCTCGCTCCAGCCGCGCGCATAAAGGAAATCGTCGATGAAGGCGGAAACCTGGCTCTTGCGCCCGCCGCCCGTCGTGATCCAGCTCCTGCGCAGGCGGAACGCGCTCAGCACCGACATGATGTCCGCCCACTCTGTCGGAAAATCAGCCGTCAGGATGGCGCTCGCGTGTTTCCACTCGTGCACCTCGTAATGATCGCGAATGAATGGCGGCAAACGGCCCGTCAGCATCTGGTGGCACCTGTCTTGTGCAAACACCGTATGTTGATCGGCTGCCAAAGGCAACCGGGCTTGTTCTTTCCGGGGCGAGAGATTACTTCTGCTCTCACCTCGGGGTGCCTGTGACAGGGCTGAGATGCGCTTGCGCGAACCCGTTGAACCTGAACCGGTTAGGACCGGCGGAGGGAAGGTTCGGGCGCATCACAGCGCGCCTCGCTTCAATCTCCGCCCGTCGTGAAAAAGGAGAGAAGCGATGAGATATCCCCTGTTCGCGGCAGTGGCAGCACTGACATTCACCCCGGCCCATTCCGAGACGCTGGTGGTGCTCGCCCCTGATTACTTTGGCTCCACCTGGGGGCCGGGACCGGCCATCAAGGAGGGTTTCGAGGCCCGTTGCGACTGCACGCTGGAATACCGCACAGGCGACGTGTTGCCCCGCCTGATGCTGGAAGGCGCGCGTCTGGAGGCTGATGTGGTGATCGGGCTGAACACCGACACAACCTTGCGCGCGCGGGAAACAGGGCTGTTCGCGCCGCATGGGCAAGACCTCGCGCCGCTGACCGTGCCGATTGACTGGGAGGATGACACCTTCATCCCCTTCAACTGGGGCTATCTGGCCTGGGTCTATGACCGCACGCGGCTCGACGATGCGCCCACCAGCTTCGCGGAGTTTCTGGAGCGCGAGGAGATCAGCCTCTTGTGGCAGGATCCGCGCTCTTCGGCCTCGGGGCTGGCGCTGATGCTCTGGGTGGATCAGGTCTTTGGCGAGGACACCGCCGACGTCTGGCGCAATCTGGCGGCGCGCACTGTGACCGTGACCGCAGGCTGGTCGGAATCCTACGGCATGTTCAGCGCAGGCGAAGCCGATATGGTGCTGAGCTACACCACATCGCCCGCCTATCACATCGTCGCGGAAGAAGATGACAGCAAGGCCGCCGCGATCTTCGATGAGGGGCATTACTTCACCGCCGAAGTGGCAGGCGTGCTGGCGGGCGCGGCCAATCCTGATCTGGCGCGCGACTTCATGGCCTATATCCTGTCGCGCGAGTTCCAAGAGATGATCACCTATGCCAACTGGTCCTATCCCGCCGCCCTGCCCCGCGAGGACTGGCCAGAGGTGATGCGCGACCTGCCCTTCCCTGACACGGCGATCTTTCTGGGCGAGGATGAGGCCGAATCCCGCCGTGGCCCGGCACTCGAGGTCTGGCTCGAAGGCAT
>PXDM01000148.1 GCA_003565055.1 Paracoccaceae bacterium | reverse complement strand
GCGTAGACCGTGCGGCCCTGTTTCACCGCTTCGGCGATGGAGGCGAAATTGTCGTCGGCCAGCACGAAATCCGAGGCCTCACGCGCGGCTTCCGATCCTTTGAGGCCCATCGCGATCCCGGCATCGGCGCGTTTGAGCGCAGGCGCATCATTCACCCCGTCGCCGGTCATCGCCACCACGGCCCCGCGCGCTTGCAGGGCCGTGACGAGGCGCAACTTGTGTTCGGGGCTGGTGCGGGCGAAAATATCTGTGCGCCGGATCGCGGCTTCGAGCGCGGCATCGTCCATCTGGTCGATATCGGCCCCGGTCAGCGCATTGTCGCATTGCGTGAGGCCAATCTGGCGACCAATCGCGGCAGCGGTGCCCGCGTGATCGCCCGTGATCATCTTCACGGAAATGCCTGCGCGGTGGCACTCGGCGACAGCTTCTATCGCCTCATCGCGCGGCGGGTCGATCAAGCCGACGAGACCCATCAGGGTCAGCCCATCCGCGACTGTGTCGTGGTCGAGCGCGCCCGTATGCGTTTTCTGCGCGAGTGCGAGCACGCGCTGGCCTTCGCGGGCGACCCCGGCGCTGGCCTCTTCCCAATAGGCGCGGTCCAGCGCCTCGGGGCCGGTCTCGCCCATCTGGTCGCAGCATAGGTCAAGCACCCGTTCCGGCGCGCCTTTCAGCAGCACCAGACCGCCATGCTGCACGGCCATGTAGCGCGTGCGCGCGTCAAAGGGCAGGCTGGCCTCGGGGCGCGGGCGCTGATCGAGATCGGTGCCGAGTTTGGCGGCAAAGGCGAGAAGCGCGCCTTCCATCGGGTCGCCTTCGACGCGCCAGCCTTTCTCGCCCTTGACCAGCGCCGCCGTGTTGCAGAGCGCCGCGACCTGCGCGAGAGGGGCGAGCGTCTCCGCGCTGCCGCCTTCGACCGCGCCCTCGGGCGCATAGCCTTGGCCCGTGACGCGCAGGGTGTCGCGCGCCGTGACCACCGAGGCCACCATCATTTCATTGCGCGTCAGCGTGCCGGTCTTGTCCGAGCAGATGGTGGACACCGCGCCCAGCGTCTCGATGATCGGCAGGCGGCGGATGATCGCATTGCGCCGCGCCATGCTCTGCACCCCGATGGCGAGTGTCACGGTCAGCACTGCAGGCAGACCTTCTGGGATGGCGGCGACGAACAGGCCCACGACGACCATGAAGGCCTCGGAGAACGCCATATCGCGCAAGAAGAGCATGACGCCCAGCAAGAGCGTCGCCAGCGCCATGATGAAGCCCGTCAGGTATTTGGCGAAGAGCTCCATCTGCTGCACGAGCGGCGTTTTCAGCTTCTGGACATCGGCCATCATCGTGCTGATCCGCCCGATTTCCGTGGCTTTGCCGGTCGCGGTCACAACGCCTGTGCCGGTGCCCTCGGTCACCATCGCGCCGCTGAAGGCCATGCAGGCGCGGTCGCCTAGCGCGGACTTCCGGTCCACCGGATCGAGCGCCTTGCGCACCGGCACGGATTCGCCGGTCAGCAGCGCTTCGTCGATCTTCAGCCCGGCAAGCTCGATCAGCCGGAGATCCGCAGGCACGCGGTCGCCAGCCTCCAAAAGCACGATATCGCCCGGCACAAGCTCTGCGCCGGGGATCGCCATGCGCTCGCCTGCGCGGATCACGTTGGCCTTGGGCGCGAGCATGTCGCGCAGCGCATCGAGCGCGGCTTCGGCGCGGCCCTCCTGCACGAAACCGATCACGGCATTGATGATGACCACGGCCATGATCACGCCCGTGTCGATCCAGTGGCCCAGCGCCGCCGTGATCAGCGCCGCCGCGATCAGCACGAGGATCAGGAGGTTGTTGAACTGCCGCGCCAGTCGCGCAAGCGGGCCGGGGCGCGGGGCGTCGGGCAGTTTGTTGGGGCCATGCTCGGCCAGCAGCGCGGTCGTGCGCTCAGGCTCCAGCCCCTCGGGGCTGGTGGCCTGATCTTCGAGCACTTGGGTCGCAGAACGGTTCCAGGGGGCGTGATCTTGGGGCTGCGTCATGGGGCGGTGTAGCCCCCATCGACCAGATGATAGCTGCCCGTGATGAAACTCGCGCGGTCCGAGAGCAGGAACAGAGTCAGGCCCGCGACTTCTGCCACAGTGCCGATCCGTCCCATCGGATGCAGCCCCGCCAGCCCGTCGAGCATTTCCTGACTGAGATTCCTGGTCAGCAGCGGCGTTTCGATGAAGGCCGGGCCGACTGCATTGATGCGGATGCCCTTTTGCGCGTATTCCATCGCGGCGGTCTTGGTCAGCCCCTGAAGTGCATGTTTGCTCGCCACATAGGCGGAGGAATTGGCGAAGCCGACCGAGCCGAGGATCGAGGACATATTGACGATCGCGCCCCCGCCTGCGCGCTCCATCGCCCGAATTTGCGCGCGCATGCCGTAGAACACGCCGTTCAGATTGACATTGATCACCTGTTGCCAGGCGTCGAGCGGATAGTCGCCCGTCGGGGCCTGCGCGCCGCCGATGCCGGCATTATTGACCGCGAGATGCAGCGCGCCCGTCTCGGATTCAGCGAAATCCGCGAGCGCCTGCATGGCCTCTGCGTCGGCCACATCGGCGGCGAAGCTCGCGGCCTTGCCACCGCGATCCATGATCTCGGCGGTCACCTTGTCACAGGCGGCCCGGTCGAGATCCGAGACGATGACAAAGGCCCCCGAGAGGGCAAGCTCCTCGGCCACGGCCAGGCCGATGCCAGAGGCCGCCCCGGTCACGATGGCGGTTTTTGCGGAAAAGTCGAACATCTGATCCTCCTCAAGCTGCGGGTCACGGCGAGTATTGCACACTCCCCGCGCCCGCACCTTGAGGTGGCTCAAACTCTTGCCCGAACCGCGCTCAGGGGATCAGGCGCGCGATGATCAGATCAGCGGCTTCCTCCACGCTCATGGCGGTGGTGTCGATGCGGATCTGCGGCGCTTCGGGCGGCTCATAGGGCGAATCGATGCCGGTGAAGTTCTTCAACTGCCCGGCGCGGGCTTTCGCATAGAGCCCCTTCACGTCGCGCCGTTCGGCTTCTTCCAGCGGCGTGTCGATGAAGACCTCCATGAACTCGCCCGGCTGCATCATGCTGCGCACCATCTCGCGTTCCGACCGGAAGGGCGAGATGAAGGCCGTGATCACGATCAGCCCCGCATCCGTCATCAGCTTCGCGACCTCGCCCACGCGGCGGATGTTTTCCACCCGGTCGGCATCGGTGAAGCCCAGATCCTTGTTGAGCCCATGGCGCACATTGTCGCCATCCAGAAGGAAGGTATGGCGGTTCATCCGCGCCAGTTTCTTCTCGACCATATTGGCGATGGTGGATTTACCCGAGCCCGAAAGCCCGGTCATCCAAAGCACCATGGGCTTCTGGTTCTTGAGCCCTGCATGATGCTCACGCCCGATATCGGTCGCCTGCCAGTGGATATTCGACGCCCGGCGCAGCGCGAAATGAATGAGACCCGCGCCGACGGTGCGGTTGGTCATCTTGTCGATCAGGATGAACCCGCCCAGATCGCGGCTCTCGGCATAGGCCGCAAAGGGAATTTCGCGGTCAGTGGTGATATTCGCAACCCCGATCCCATTGAGATCGAGCGTCTTGGCCGCGAGATGCTCCATCGTGTTCACATTGACCTGATATTTCGGCTGCGCCACAGTTGCGCTGACGGTCAGCGGGCCGAGTTTGAGCCAATAGGCACGGCCCGGCACCATGTCATCTTCATCCATCCAGATGACGGTCGCCTCGAACTGGTCTGCGACCTCGACAGGTTCCTTGGCAGCGGTGATGACCTGACCGCGCGAGCAGTCGATTTCATCGGCGAAACACAGCGTCACCGCCTGCCCGGCCACTGCGCGGTCCAGATCGCCGTCGAATGTCGTAATCCGTGCAACTGTGGAGGTCTTGCCCGAGGGCAGCACCCGGACCTGATCGCCCTTAGCAATCTGGCCAGCGGCTACAGTGCCCGAGAAGCCCCGGAAATCGAGATTGGGGCGGTTGACCCATTGGACCTGCATACGGAAGGGCTTGGACTGATCATTGGTCTGATCCAGCTCGACGGTTTCGAGATGCTCGATCAGCACCGGCCCGTCATGCCAGGGCGTGTTCGTGCTGCGGGTGGTGATATTGTCGCCCGCCAGCCCGGAAATCGGGATGGGCGTGAACTCGGTGATCCCGATGCTTGTGGCAAAGGCGCGGTAGTCTTCCACGATCTTGTCATAGGCGGCGCGGTCATAGCCGATCAGGTCCATCTTGTTCACGGCCAGCACCAGATGCCGGATGCCCAGCAGATGCGCGAGATAGCTGTGCCGCCGCGTCTGGGTCAGCACACCCTTGCGCGCGTCGATCAGGATGACCGCCAGATCCGCGGTCGAGGCCCCGGTGACCATGTTGCGCGTGTATTGCTCATGGCCGGGCGTGTCGGCGACGATGAACTTCCGCTTTTCCGTGGCGAAGAAGCGGTAAGCCACGTCGATGGTGATGCCCTGCTCGCGCTCGGCGGCCAGCCCGTCGACCAGAAGGGCGAAATCTATCGCCTCGCCTTGGGTGCCGACACGTTTCGAATCCGCTTCCAGGCTCGCGAGTTGGTCCTCGAAGATCATCTTGCTGTCGTAAAGCAGTCGTCCGATCAGCGTCGATTTGCCGTCATCGACCGAACCGCAGGTGATGAAACGCAGCATGGTCTTGTGCTGGTGAGTTTCCAGATAGGTGTCGATATCTTCCGCAATCAGCGCTTCGGTTTTGTAAATGTCACTCATCAGAAATAGCCTTCCTGCTTC